>JBEBIK010000115.1:0-6830 GCA_040080445.1 Pseudobdellovibrio sp. | reverse complement strand
TAAAGTTAAAGTTCTCGACAAACTTATTTTTACGAAAAGAACGGCTTTTGCCTATTCTTTATGACTTGATGCTTCCAACTCTAAAAGGTGAAGATCCATTTAATCGTACTTTTGAAAAACAAGAACTGGTCCACTTGAGGTTCTGATCTTAAGTACATCTGAAGTTGATTCATTCAAGCTGCCAGCCCATACTTTATCAAATTTCTTCTGAATCAGTGGCCACTTCAAGTTTTCACAATCAACAATTGTCTCTTTGTCAGCACAAAAAAAAGAGACCTGCTGTCCTGAGAATGATTTTAGCTCGGCCTTATTGTTCACAACTGAAAAAATACCAAAGCTGGTTGGAGCAATAACGTCTGCTTTCTCAGAATAATCAAATAACAAAAATAGATTTGCTAGGTTATGATCATCCCTTAATCCCGTGATTCCTAAGAAGCAAATACTCTTCCAGCCTTTCATTAAACAAAACTGAAAAGCTTTCGTTAAATCGTTGGTCTCTTGATTAGCATCAATTATAATTTTGTTCTTAAAATGATCTTGAACTTTTGCCGCAACCGAGTCTAGGTCACCGATTATCCAATCAGGATTTCGAAGTCCCGAAGCTAGCAATTTCATGACGGCCCCATCACAGCAAACAACTTGTTCTGCATTTTCTAAATAAAAAAGTTCTTGGGGTTTAGTAGGAAATAATCCATCAGCTATAATAACTGTAGTGAATTTATTTAAGGACACCAGTTTTTTTCCATTTCATAAGTCCAACAAAGGATAAAACGAAAAAAACGAAATACAACAGCGCTGTTGGGTAAAGTGCTCTGCTGTAAAATACTAAGGTCGACAAAAAATTCACTACAATCCAGCCTCACCAAAAAAACCAGATTGATAAAATACGATCGCATAAAAAATAGAACTTAAAATACTAACAGGCCAAACCGCAACATGAGCTTTAATTTCTAAATAGACAAATATCAACCCTAGGCCCCACCAGTTAATTCTATCCAATTTGCAATAATCCACGTCATAAGCATAAGGCTTACAGCAACTCATATTTAATCGCAACTGATTCAATAAATATTTGTCGAATCTTAGAATTACTAAAAACTAGTCAGTAAGCTTTTTCACCTTTAAAATTTTTAACTTTTGAATTTTCACAATTGTAAGTAATCAGAATCGGGTTACAGCAGACTTCGCAATCTTCAGTGTAGCTTTGAAAATCAGAAACGCTGGTGTCGAGAATCATAGAAATTTTCTCGAGGCAGTAGGGGCATTTAAAAAACTTTTCGATTTCGTCCATAAGAAAGACGACTCTGACTTTAAAATGAAATCAGAGTCAGGCTTTTTAGTTGCTGCAGTTTACGCGGCCAGTAGTTGTATCTAAAGTAATGTTACCTATAACGAGTGTTTCATTACCTGCATCTGTTTTGTAAACAGTTGCAAAACCTTGGATTTGGTAAGTTTTGTCTACAGAATTTGGATCAGTAGGCTTTTTGAAATATTTTTTTGTAATGTCTAAGTGAGGTAATGCAACGCCTCCAACTGTTATAGTTGAAATTTTGTACGTAAATTCAAGTGAAGAAGCTTGGCTGCCACAAACATAAGTACCATCTTGGTAAGCTTGCGCTGAAAAAGAAACTAAAGCTGTTGTTAAAAATAAGGCTAATGATTTCATAAAATATCCTCCTAATTGAATCTGAAAAAAATACTAGCTAGCTGAAATTTGGCTGTCAACAAGGCTTCTGTGGCTTTTTAATTTACGCGCCGCTAAGTGAAGATCAAAAAAAGCTTATCGAAGAAATCAGAATTAAATAAGATCAGACTTAATCGTGTCGTAAACGTAGCTAGGCTTTAAAACCTTAAGGCACTGATTGTCGCTACAAGGAGTTTTGCGGTGATTGTAGGCGCTCACGCAAGGCGAGCAGGCATAGTGAGCGTAGATTGGTGTAGAGTTGCCTAAAGAGCCGTAAAGTTCTGGTGTTTCGGGGCCGAAGAAAACGAATGATCTGATATTAGTAACACTCGAAAAATGCCCAGGCCCAGAGTCGTTCGTAATCAAAACTTTTGAAAGCGTGTAGAGGCTGGTGAGTTCGTTAAATGCCACTTGCCCTGCAAAGTTAATACATCTTTTACTTTGTACAGCATCTTCAATAGTTTGAATTTCAGCGTGTTCAGAAGGTGCGCCAGTCATTAAGATAAGATAATCGGGGTGTTTTTCTAATACAATTTTAATTAATTGTGTGTAATTATCTAAGGGCCATTTGCGTTGAGGTAAAAATTCAGACGCATTTGGGTTAACTAACAGAATTTTTTGGTTAGTTGTGGCTTCGGGGTAAAGACTTTGAATTTTACCCATGACTTTATTTTTAGATTCTTCGCTGACACTAACTTTGCGAATTTTGATTTCGTCGTCAGTGATTTGTTTTTTTAAATAAGGAACCTGATGTTCTGAGGTAAAAGCCGCATCAACTAAAGCCACAAAGTTTTTTGCAATATGAATGTGCGGGTTGTAGCTCACATTGCGATTCATAAAGTTTCCACGGTAAAGACCTTCGCCATGGTAATTATGAAAGCCAACTTTAATAGGGCTTCTAGTTAAAAATGAAAGTAGTGCGGTGGCTCTGGAGAAAAGTTCTAAGTCAATAACGGCATCGATATTATTTTTTTCGCACCAAAAAAATAAACGCAAAGAATCGGTAATAATTTTTAATAGAGAAGTGTCTTCAATAGTGAAAATATTTTTTTCGTCGACAGACTTTAAAAAATCGAGGCTAGCTTTATTTCTTTTAAAAATAACAAAAAATATTTCGGCATTATATTTATTTTTTGCTCTTTGCATGCAAGGGTCTGCTAAGATCGCGCTGCCCATTTCTGAGAGTTCAATAAATAGAACTTTTTGGGGTGCAGAGCTTTTGAGTTTTCTTGAGGGAAATAAAAATTTAAACAGCGTAACTAAAAAAGTCAGTGGAATGCCGACAGCGTAGTCAATTTTTCGCATTGTTTCGATTTTCATGAGCTTATTGCACCTATTCTTTGTATCCTAAGAAATTAGCGCAATGATAATATAAAAAGCTATTAACGGGTACACCTTTTATTGTATTCGTGAGCTCTCCTACTGCGGCTATTTGTGCACAGTTCAGATGCGCTAAATTTTCATCTTTTTTATGAGCTTCGATGACAACTATGACATCATCACCGATATGGCTTTTTGGAGCCCAGATATCAAATTGATCGAATCTTGAATCGATGACGAAAACTTCAGCGGATGTCGTACTGTAATACATGGCGCGGCTTCCGAGAGTCCAATTCATTACAGCTATTGATTTTTTAGGATTACTAACTGAATATAATCTTTCATTGGCCATAGACATTATGTTGTCCCAGCCGTGTATACCTTCGTAGAGAGCGGCTGTTTTTTCCGTTGGTAATATTTTGAAAGCGAGCTCGAATAATAAAATTAAACTAATTAGAGCTGAGATTACAAAACTCGAAATTAGAGTTTTTTTGAGTCGATAATTTTTTAAAAAATAAGCATAGCCAACTGGAATGCTTAGAATAAAATAGATCAGCATCCAATGCGGCAGTAAAACTTCGGCAATTGAAACGTAAATAAAAAATGCTAAGAAAACTGTTAGAAATATAAGTGTGATTAAAAAATCTTTCTCACGTTTAAAATTCTTAATTAAGCCGGCGTACGCAGCTAGCGCAATGAAGAAGGGGCCGAACCCCCAACTGAGCATTTGCATGCCGAAAGAGGCACTGATGTTATTTAAGATCGAAGCATCTAAAGTTAAGACATGATTGGCTTGATACTGAAAGCTTACAAAGTTATTTTGCACATTCCAGTAAAGTACTGGGCTGATGAGCGCAAGAGCGATTAAAACACCAATCCATAAGTTAATTTTAAGTAGCTCTCTGAATTGTTTTTTAAAGATAAATATTAAAACTAAGGCCAAGATATAAAGTACGGCGGTGTACTTAGAAAGACCTGCGAGCCCGAGCCACAGACCCATTAAAGCCCAATTTGTTAAAGTTGAAGACTCCAGTACTTTTTCAGTCTGAATAATGATGAGCAGTGTGAGTGGCATAAGCAAGGTGTCAGGTAAAAGCGCAATCGACATGGCATTAAACATGGGTGTTAGATTAAGAACAAAGAGTGCATAGAGCGCGTGGCGTGCAGTTATCTTTTTAGAAATGAGATAGTTGTAAATCAGTTGCGAAGTTAGAATAGATATTAAGATAGCCGGTAAGCGCGCTTTGATGAGATGATCCATTGGTAAGAGCTGAAACAGTCCCTGCACCCATCCAACAAGTGGGGGGTGATCGAAGTAGCTCCAATCTAATATTTTTCCGTAAAGAACGTAATGGGCTTCATCTACACCCAGGCCGAACTGAGTAGATACGCGTAATCTTAATAATGTGATTAAGAATAGAAAAATCCAGAATAGGTGTTTGTCGCTCAAATTATTTTTCAAGATGAGCTTAGTATATGTAAAAACCTATTTAAGAGTCAGCAAATAATCGGCTAGCCCTGTGTAAAATCTAACTTGTTCTTTGCGAATGTAACTTGTGTTACGAATACCTAAAAGTATAAAAGAATCGCTGTCTATAACCTGTTCCCAGTGCTCAAGATCTAAGAAGTATTTGTCGTCTTTCATTTGAATAGCTCTGGTATTATCTGTGGTTAAAATATTACCCAAACCTAAAGCCGATGAGTAGCCTACGATTCCATCAGATTTTTCAGAAATATAATGGCTCGTTACGCGAAGTGGAGTAGAAAGAAATCGGGCATTCCAAACATCTAAACTTTTTTCTTGATAGCCGCCGAAAGCCACAACTTTAGTTTTTGGTGATACGCGAACTGAGCTTAAGAACTTCTCGACTCCCGTTTTAGTCAACTGAACTAAACCATCGAGATGGGCCAATTCAGCAAGTAAATTGAAAATGGCTGAGTTATCGAGCCAAACCTGTACAAACTCAACACCTTTGTAGGGAGTAGCTACCGTTAATAGGTTTTTGATTTCGAATTTTTGGCGATTTGCTACAAATAGAGTGTAAAAACCGCCAGCACTGTGGGCCACAACATTAAACGAAATTTTTGAGTTTTCTAGTTTTTCGATCTGGCCCAAAAGCTTTTCGAGCCTTTCGCCATTTTCTTCGATTGTACCAATAGGATTTAAATCGTGAGCCACATAAACTTTAAAGCCCTTGTTTTCAAAAGATTTTACGATGTCTTTTGAAAAGTATTCAGGCGTAAAAGTGCTAAAAAACCCTGGTACCAATACCAGAACTTCTTTAGCCATAGCTTGCGTCGATAATAGGATTGTAAATAGATAGATTACCAGTTTCATTTCCCCTCCAAAGAAACTAGAGTTCTAAAAGCCACACCAGAATTAACTCGGAATATGGCAATATGGTATAGTTACTTGAGTCAAAGACACTTTGTGTTGCAAAAATACTCTCTGATGGGCTCACTTTTTTACACTATATTCAATTAAAACGTGTTTGACATATTGCGACATCGCGTCATGTGGGGTATAAGAATCAAGCTAAAAAAATTGCGGGGGTATTTATGTCAACTACAGATATGGCAACTATTGTGAATTCTACCAATACAGAAGAGAAAGAGTTCAAAAAAATTGAACGTGAAATCGATACAGATTCAGATGACGATTCAGATGACTCAGAGTCGGGCGCTTCGTTAAGAGCTCGTGAAGAAGCAGAAGCAGCACTTGAACTTGAAAAATTAGCCCAAGCGGGTGGTTTTAACTTTGAAGAAGAGAATGATTTCGACTTTGATGCTGTCGATAACATTTTAGAATTAAATGAAACTACATTTCCGAAGTTTACATTAGCTAAAAACAAAGCCAGATTTTTAAGAATGGTTTCTTGGTACAGACAAAAAGAAGAGTGGATTGAAGTAGCTCCAGTAAGTGGAGTAACAAAATTATTCAAACAACAATCTAAAGAACTCGAAGGCATTCGCGCGAGCAAAATGGATTACGAAATGGAACTTGAAACAGGAACATTAACTCCGTCACAAAGATCTTATCGCCGTGATGAATTAAAAATGTGTAAGGTTCAAGAAAAAATGGCAGTGCATTTGATTTCTAAACTACAAGTGAAGATTAAATCGGGCCGTAGATAATTAAAGAATCAATATAGAACGATTTTTGTATCAATCTAAAAGAACGCATGAATTAAAAATCATGCGTTTTTTTTTGAAAGTGTGCATGGGCTTAAAGTCCAGTCTAATCCTGAGAGCTGTTCAGGTCGATTTGAGTGTCTCACTCCGATACAATTCAACTTTTAATAAACAAAGTTAATATTTTTTTAAGCTAGCCCTCATCTTTTCTAATTATCAAACCGATACATTCATTGTGAGTCATTTGATTCATTAAATTTTTTAGAGGAGGGCATATGGCTCGTTCGTTTGTTTACATCGTTAGTGAAAATCCTGAAGTAGTAGAAAAAGTTAAAAAGTCTTGTGAAGGCCAAGAAGTAAGTTTTTATACTTATGCTGGTCAACAATGGAGAGAAGGTTTAGATAACCCATTCTTCCGTTCACAACTAGTTAACGGTGTGCCAGCCTTATCTACTGGAACAAACCCCTTAAACACAGAGCCTGCAGGCAGTAATGTAGTTGCATTTCCAACTCAACACACTGAAGGTAAAGTGCAAAAGATGGAAGACCTTGAAGCTAAAGCTATCGAGTCGGCTATCAATCAATATAAAGGTAATTTAACAGAAGCTGCTAAAGCATTAGGTATTGGCCGTGCGACTTTATATCGTAAAGTAAAACAATATCATATCGACCCTTCTCAAGCTCGCCGTCGTAA
>JBEBIK010000114.1:0-6967 GCA_040080445.1 Pseudobdellovibrio sp. | reverse complement strand
CATAATATTTTCCTTTTAAAATTCTTATTTAATTTTTTTAATAATTGCCGGAATTTTTTTAGCTGAGATAGGAGCTATAAAAATAGCGTCATCGCCTGCAATAGTTCCCATAATGCCAAGCTCTGCACGAGAACTATCTAAATGCCTAGCCACTAAACTTGCCGACCCTGGAGCTGTATGCACCACAATCATGCTTTCATTAGCTTGAATATCTATTAATAAACCACCCAACGTATGACTTACAGTTAGAGGTAAGGCCGTTTGCAGTTCGTCGGGTAATTTATAAATAATTTTGCCTTCTTTATTGGTGGCTTTAATGGCTCCAATACGGCGAAGATCTCTTGAAACTGTACTTTGGGTAACGCTGTATTTTTTATGTTTGAGCGCTTTGCAAAGTTCGTCTTGCGTACAGGCCACACCTTCACGAATTAAATCGCGCAGGGTATTAACTCGGGCCTGTGAATCGTTTTTTAAATCGTAGTTGTCCATTGCTTAACTTCTTTCGTAGCTGTTGATACCACTTCGTCTATAAGTAAAGTTCCTACACTTGTTTTTGAAAGTAGATCACTTGCATTTACAGCGTTTAATACTTGTACAGACCCCACACCAGACTTTAAAGCTTCAACCATAGTTAAAACTTTTGTGTACATACCACCTGTAATAACTCCGCTTTCGATCATTTCATTTATCAAACTTGGTGTAGCTACAGTTACTAACTCTGATTTTTCGTTTAATATCCCATTTTGATCTGTTAAGAAAATTAGTTTTTCTACTTGTAAAGCCATGGCTAACTTAGTTGCAGCCCAGTCGGCATTTATATTATATTTTTCGCCTTTTTCGCCGATGCCGATAGGTGCAATAACCGGAACTGCGCCTAGATTTAAAATAGTTTCTACAGCTTCGATATTAACAGTTTCAATTTTTCCAACTTGCATAAGCTCAGCGTTTGCCTGAGTACAAACTAAAGTTTGCTGATGAGCACCTGAATGCCCATAAGCCACAATTCCTGCTGCCGTTAAAATATCAACTAAGCTAGAATTTACTTTTACTGCTAATACGTCTTCAATTACAGACATCATTTCGGGTGTGGTTTGGCGTTGTCCGTTAATAAACTGCCAAGTAATCCCACGTGCTGTTAGCTCTAGGTTAATTGCTGGGCCTCCACCATGAACAACAACCACCTGCTTGTTTTGTGCATGCAAACCTTGAATTAATAAAATAAGTTGCTTCAACGTATTTGCATTTTGCAAAGATGAGCCACCCAATTTAATTAAAATACGATTCATTATGAATACTCCGTATTGATTTCAACGTACTTTTTAGATAAATCACAACCCCAAGCAGTAGCTGTCTGAGTTCCGGTTTTTAAATCAATTTCAATTTTAACTTGCGATGATTTTAACAAAGCCTTCACTGCCGCTTTTTCAAATGCCACTGGACGGCCTTTTTCAAAAAGAAGCACGCCTTGCAAATGTAAAGTCATTTTATCAAGTTGAGCTGCAGGAATACCTTCAGCACCAATTCTGGCTAAAATACGACCCCAGTTTGAATCTTCACCGTGAATGGCAGTTTTGATCAATGGAGATAAAGTTACTCCGCGCGCAGCTTTGCGGGCTAATTGCAAATCATCAGATCCTTTAATTTCAACTTCGATGAGTTTCGTAGCGCCTTCGCCATCAGCTGCAATGGATTTAGCTAAGAAAATTGAAATTTTGTTAACTGTATCTTCAAATTTTTCAAAATCGCCTTGGGTTTTAAGTTCAACACCTGAAGCACCATTTGCCATTATGAAATTACAGTCGTTTGTAGAAGAATCACCATCAACGCTGATCATGTTAAAACTTAAATCGCTGCTTTTTTTAACAAGTTCGTTTGCATACTCTTTAGTAATTTTAGCATCTGTTAAAATATAACCTAACATGGTGGCCATATTCGGATGAATCATTCCAGAACCTTTGCTAATACCCGTTATGCGCACAGTACCTGTTGAAAGTTCCACTTCAGCTGTTGCAGTTTTAGGTACTAAATCAGTTGTTAGAATAGCAGTGGCAAAACTTTCAGCAATGTCGTTAGCACGCTCAACTAGCTCATTCATAGAAGGTAAGATTTTTTCGATGTCTAATTGCACACCGATAACTCCAGTGCTTGCTACTAGAACCTGATTTGAATCACATTTTAAACTTTTTGCCGCAGCTGAAACCATCATTAAGTTTTTCTCAACTCCTTCTGCACCTGTGGCCGCATTGGCTTGGCCCGAGTTTGTTAAAATGGCTCTAATGTTATCAGCCGGGAGCAATGCTTGGCTGTATCTGACTGGTGCTGCTTTACATTCGTTTAACGTAAAAACACCTGCAGCTACTGCTGGCACTTCTGAAATAATCATTCCAATATCTGGGCGGTAACGTCTAACTCCGCAGTTAACTCCGCTAGCAAAAAAACCTTTGGGTAAAGGTGTATTTCTTACGCCAGGTCCAGGTGTCATGTTGTGGCCTCCAAATGGGTTAAACCCGTATGTGTGGGTAAATCACAAAGTCTGTTTAAGTTCTCGATCGCCTGAGATGCTGCACCTTTTAATAAATTATCGATGCACGAAAATACATAGAGTTTATTATCTACAACTTCAAAAGTAATATGAGTTTTTGCTGTACCTACTACTTTACGTAAAGACGCTAAGTTGCTGTTTTCGCATAAGTCTCCAAAGCTAATGAGAGCTTGTTCGCTGTAAGCACTGGTAAAGCAAGACGCTACATCTTGTTTAGTAATTTGAGGTTTTAATTTAGCGTAAACGCCCGCAATAATGCCGCGTCTGACTGCTATCAAGCTTGTTGTAAAGTGAGCTTCAATTAGCTGACCTGTAACGGCCTCGATAGTTTCGATAATTTCTGGATAATGTTGATGGCGCCCAACTTTATAAGGAATGCAATCTTCAGTCACTTCGGTGAATAACAAATTCTCAGTAGCTTTTTTACCAGCACCTGTAGCACCCGACTTGGCGTCGATAACAATAGAATCCTGAAATATTATGTTACTTTTCAAAAGTGGAATTATAGCAAGTGCAGTGGCTGTTGCATAACAGCCAGGGTTTGCAACTAAGTTTTCGCCCGCTGAAGGTTTTGCCCAGTTAACCAAACCGTAGTGCGCTTGCTCTAATAACCCAGTTTCAGTGTGTTCAAAGCCGTACCACTTCTTGTAATCATTTTTTTTAAGCCTGAAGGCCCCGCTAAGATCTATAACTTTTTTGCCTGCAGCTAAAATCTGAGGAGCCAGCTTTAAAGAAACCTCTGCAGGTGTTGCTAAAAAGACAACATCCGTTAAGTTCTGCATAATTTCTGAGTCTGGCAAACACACTATGTCTTTGGCTTTTGGGTTACTCACATAATCTGTCAGCTTAAATTTTGCGGTAGCAAAGCAATGTGTGAGTTTTACAGAGGGATGTTGCATAAGTATGCGCGTAAGCTCTAGCCCCGAATAGCCTCTAGCACCTACAACAGAGCAGGAAATAAGGTTTTTTTTAGTAAAAATATCGGCAGTCTCTTTATGCATATAAATGCATGATTATGCACGTCTCCCCTGCTGTCAAGATTTTTATTTGCATAATTATTGATATGATGTAACTTGAGTGTACGCACTAGTTATTTTGTTAGATTTAAAAAGGGAGTTTGCAATGAAGTTTCGTTTTCCAATTGTGATCATCGACGAAGATTTTCGCTCTGAAAACTCCAGCGGCTCAGGCATTCGCCTGCTCGCAAGTGCCATCGAAAATGAAGGCACTGAAGTTTTAGGCTTAACCAGTTACGGTGATTTAACTTCTTTTGCACAACAACAAAGCAGGGCTTCTGGCTTTTTAGTTTCGATCGATGACGAGGAGTTCGGCCAAGGTAGCGAGGAAGAAACAGCACAAGCTCTTTTAGGTTTACGCACTTTCATTAAAGAAATTCGCCACAAAAACGAAGAAATTCCAATTTTTCTATATGGCGAAACACGCACTTCACGTCATATTCCAAACGATATCTTAAGAGAGCTTCACGGTTTTATACATATGCACGAAGACACTCCTGAATTTATTGCAAAGAGTATTATTCGCGAGTGCAAATCTTACTTAGACACTATAGCTCCTCCGTTTTTTAAAGCCTTGCTTAATTATGCACAAAACGGTTCTTATTCATGGCACTGCCCCGGCCATTCTGGCGGCGTGGCGTTTTTAAAATCTCCTGTTGGACAAATGTTTCACCAATTTTTTGGCGAAAATATGCTTAGAGCCGATGTTTGCAATGCTGTTGATGAATTAGGTCAACTTTTAGATCACACCGGCCCCGTTGCAGCATCTGAGCGCAACGCCGCTCGTATTTTTAATGCGGATCATTTGTTTTTTGTAACTAACGGCACTTCAACTTCTAATAAAATCGTGTGGCACTCCACTGTTGGCCCAGACGACATCGTCGTTGTTGATCGCAACTGCCATAAATCAGTTCTTCACGCCATCATTATGACGGGTGCCGTCCCTGTTTTCTTAACTCCTACTCGTAATCACTTTGGTATTATTGGCCCAATCCCAAAAGAAGAGTTTACAATGGAAAGCATTCAAAAAAAGATAGATGCCAACCCATTTATTAAAAATAAAAAGCTAAAACCTCGTATTTTAACCATCACGCAAAGCACTTACGATGGCATTTTGTACAATGTAGAGAGTATCAAAAGCATGCTCGATGGAAAAATAGACTCGCTTCACTTCGATGAAGCATGGCTTCCGCATGCGGCTTTTCATGATTATTACAAAGATATGCATGCCATTGGCAAAGATCGTCCGCGCGCTAAAGAGTCGATGATCTTTTCAACCCAATCTACGCATAAATTGTTAGCAGGCTTAAGCCAAGCTTCACAAATTTTAATTAGTGAGCCCGAAAACAAAAAACTTAATAAACACAACTTCAATGAAGCATATCATATGCATTCATCAACAAGCCCGCAGTACTCGATCATTGCTTCGTGCGATGTGGCAGCCTCTATGATGGAAGCTCCCGGCGGTACTGCACTCGTTGAAGAAAGCATAGCCGAAGCTCTCGATTTTAGACGCGCCATGCGTAAAGTTGATGAAGAGTATGGTCAAGATTGGTGGTTTCATGTTTGGGGCCCAGATCAAATTGTCGAAGATGGCATCGGCTCCAGAGAACAATGGGTTTTAAATCCAAAAGATAAATGGCATGGCTTTGACAGTTTAAACGACAACTTCAATATGTTAGACCCCATCAAAGCCAGCATCATCACTCCAGGACTTGGCGTTAACGGTGATTTTGACGAAACCGGAATTCCTGCAGCTATTGTTACCAAATATTTAGCCGAGCACGGAGTTATAGTTGAAAAGTGCGGGCTATACTCGTTCTTTATTATGTTTACTATTGGCATTACAAAAGGCCGTTGGAATACATTATTAACAGGGCTACAACAATTCAAAGATGACTACGACAAAAACCAACCCATCTGGAAAATTTTGCCAACTTTTGCAAGCGCTCAACCCCAATACGAAAACATGGGTCTAAAAGATTTATGTCAGCAGATTCACGATGCTTACAAAAAACATAATGTAGCACGCATGACGACAGAAATGTATTTGTCTGAAATTGAGCCTGCAATGAAACCTTCTGATGCTTACGCTAAAATGGCGCACCAGAAAATTGTACGCGTGCCTATTGATGAGTTAGAAGGGCACGTAACAGCAGTGCTTTTAACTCCTTACCCGCCAGGCATTCCACTGTTAATTCCGGGCGAGAAATTTAATGAAAGTATTATTAATTATTTAACTTTTGCCAGAGAGTTTAATTCGAATTTTGCGGGTTTTGAAACCGATGTGCATGGTTTAGTAACTGAGGTGATTAATGGTAAGAAGTGTTATTTTGTAGATTGTGTTGAAGACTAACTTACGAAACTGAGTGAGTGGTGATTAGTCTAAAAACTACTTCTTTTGAATATGAATGCGTCCTTGCTTAGCCATAGACTGAATTTCTTTAATGACTTCGCTCTGGGCTTCTAAAACTTTTGATTTAGGCTGCGCCCCTAAATCTTTTAAATCTGATAGCAACTGATCAAAAGCTCTTTGACTCAAGCAGGAGCGAATAAATAGCAATAATTTATCGCTAGCACCTCTTAAAGCCACATGCCATGTTTTATGGGCTACCTCAAACCATACGCGCTTAAAATCAGCCTTTGCTAAAGTAGCAATATCTTCAAACTCAAATAAATTTTCGAGCAGCTGCTTGGCTAAAACCGGATCTTTTTGAATCAGATTTAAAATAAGTTTTTTCTGCTGCTCGACTGGCAAACTTTTCATCGACTCGATAGCTAAATGCAGATTTTTATACTTTTTGACTTCGCTCACAGTTTTTAAAATATCAAGAAGGCCTTGCCCCTTCCAGCTAAATTAGTGGCTTCCTAGACTACCACAATGCTGACTTAGGCCTTTTTCCTATAAAAATTGCTTACGAGAGCAAATTTAGCTTCCGAAATTGAATATTTGTGCTACTCCTACACCCATGAAAAAGACGGCTACAAAACCTACAAAAACCACTAAAAAACCTAATCTTCTAGCTGAGTTACTCAAACGCAAAATGGAAGCTCAAAACTCTGGCGAAATCGCAGAATCTAAGAGCAAGTTTTTAGCTAAAAAACCTCGAAATATGAATAACTCAAACGTAGGCCCTTCTTGGGGCGGACGCAAAGGCAACTAGTTAATCCATGCAGTTAGACATATTAATTTCATAAACTGGCCCCTTAGATTGCGCATAAATGCGAAGTTTTAAGATTCAAATTATGATGCAAAACTGCCAAAGCCAGATGCTCTGATAAGCGCTCTGGCTTTTTTGTTGTATTCCAAGTTCTTCTTATTAACCTACTTACTTTAGCTCTCATCATAGCGCATGTATGATTCAAACTAAATAATGGATCAAAGCCTATCTTCTTAAGCTCTCCTTGC
>JBEBIK010000113.1:0-6970 GCA_040080445.1 Pseudobdellovibrio sp. | reverse complement strand
TTTTTAAACTTTTTAAATTAAGTGAATTTAGGCCGAAATTTTCGCGGTAATCTTCGAGTAAAAATATATTTTCATTATCGTGACGCTCTTTTTGTACCCGTAGCGCGATAACTGCATCCGACCACTCTAAAGCTTCACTTATTTTTTTAAATATCTTAACTTGGCCCAATTCAGCAGGCAAAAACTCTTCCGGCGCACAATACCCAACATTATAATTTAATTTTTTAGCCAATTCGATATGCGACGAAACCACTCGTGAGTGTTTGATATCGCCTACAAAAAGTATATTTTTATTTTTAAGTGTTTTAAAGTTTTCGAATATTGTAAGGGCATCTAACAAAGCTTGCGTTGGATGCCCCTGCTTGCCCCAGCCTGCATTGATGAGTGGAACGTCTAGCTGTTTTTCGATTTGCACCAAATCAACTAAATCATTACATCTCACAACAAAAAATAATGGACGCATTGCTTGGATGTTAAAAATAGTATCTTCAACTGTTTCGCCTTTTTCAATGCTAGTGCCAATACCACCATCGAGAATTAAAGGATGATAACCTGCGCGACTACAAGCCGCTTCAAAACTGAAACGAGTTCTTGTGCTAGGTTCAAAAAATAAGAGCGCTGCCGTTCCTTTGTAACCTGAATGATAAACACCAGAAGTAAGCTGATGTTTATTGAAATTGGCTTTCAATTCTAAGGCTTCAGAGAATAGAGTATCAATATATTTTGTTTCGAGATTATTAAGATTTATCAGAGAGCTTTTGCTCGAAGGCATTGGATTAAATGCTATGTTGTCATTGGAGTTTTGTCAAAATTCGATTCCATCTAACTCCTAAAGATTTAGAAATGAAATCTTGCGTTGAGGAATAAGACATCCAAACTAACACAGGTTTGCCGATAATTTGATCAAGAGCTATGGTTTCTGCCATATTTGGGTTGTTTTCAGAGCTTCTATTGTCGCTTGCAACAAAAATTTGCGAATTTTCGAGCTTCAATTTTTGAGTTTGAGGAGATTTAGATAAATCACTAGGTCTGATCACTTTATTTGAAAAATCAGCACATTTTTCTTCAACTAAGCTGAGTTCAGCGGTTTCTAATGCTTGAGGCGGACCATACACACATTTTTCTGAGTTTATAGTAAACTCACCCCCAGCATATTCGAGTTTATCTTGCTCAATAGCCACTACTCTTTTAATGAAAATTTTAGAATCTTTTAGAAATGCGACTAGATCGCCACGCTGAGGCCTAGAGGCGAAATACACTTCTTGCGACCAAGGAAATTTAATTCCGTACGAAGTTTGTAGCGCAAATACAAAATCTCCAGAAATTATTGTGGGAGCCATTGTGTGAGATGGAACCTTATAAACTGAAACCAAGAAAGCTCTAGAAAAAAGAGCTAAAATAATAGCCGAAACAACTATGGCATACTTCATAAGAACGATCCTACTTTTTTGAAAATTCTGTCAGTTCTTAATTTTAAGGGATCACAAATCATAGGTGCCGTTGGAATTGTATCTTCACAACTAAGCCAAATATAGGAAGCGCGCCCTACTAAATATTTTTGTTCAACAAAACCCCAAAATCTTGAATCATGGGACTGATCACGATTATCACCCATTACAAAATAAGATTTTGGCGGCACTGTGAACTCTTTTTCAACTGGGTCTACGTGTTCGTGTGCTGACAATCTGATAAGATGCTCGTCGTCTTCGTCATGACCAGGAATGCTTTCTAGATAATAAGTAAAATCATCTTCATCATTATAAACTTCTTTGCCATAAGGCCTAATAACCCAAGGCTTTCCATTTAAAATAATCTGTCCATTTTGCACGCTGATTTTATCGCCTGGAAGACCTATGAGACGCTTAATAAAAAATACATCTCTATTTTCTGGATAACGAAAAACTATTATATCACCACGTTCTGGCTCTTTAAATTTATACAACCAGCCATCGCCGAGAGGCATTTTAATGCCATAACTCGATTTATTTACAAAAATATGATCATGCACGAGTAAATTCGGCATCATACTCTCAGAGGGAATTACAAAGGGTTCGAATAAAATCCAGCGCACGCAAAATAATAAAAACAAGGGCGTGATAAACAGTAATAGAGCTGCCATCCAAGTACCTTGTCGACCAATTTTAATGCGAGGGAAACTCACTTTTTTATAGCCTTAGTTATTAATTACGTGGAAGAAGCGAGTTCCACGAACTGTTAATGGATTACAGATAACCGAAATCACCGGTAACATTTCTTCGCAGCTCAACCAAACGAACCCCGCTTTGCCTAATATGTTTTTCTGAGGAACAAAACCCCAGAAGCGCGAATCGTGCGAGTTATAACGGTTGTCGCCCATTACGAATAATGAATCTTCAGGAACAATCCACTCGCCGTCGCCAGGAAAACCAACTAATTCGCCTTTTTTCATCAAGATACTATGCTCGATAATTTTAGGTACTTTTTGATCGTGCGAACCACCTTGAAGCAATTCTGTGAAGTGAACGTAGTTAGATTTGGTATCTTGGTAGCCACCCTCGCTTTTGAAATCTTCTTCGCGAAGGTAGTCAAAGTCGTATGATGATTTAGGTACTACTTTTTCTTGCGCTACGCCGTTAATATACAATACACCAGTATCGAATTTAACTTTGTCGCCGGGAACACCAACAATTCTTTTAATGAAGAAAGTACCCATATCACGTGGGTATTTGAATACAATCACTTCGCCACGTTCAGGTTCTCTGAACTTAACCATCCAGTTTTCGCTGAATGGAAAGCGAATACCGTATGTAATTTTATTAACGAAAATATGATCGTTTTTAAGAAGAGAAGGAAACATTGAACCAGAAGGAATGACATAAGCTTCGAGTAATAACCAACGTATTGTTAGAGCTGCTAAAATAGCAAGAGCCATAGAGCCCCAGCCCTCGGTCCAAAATAATTTATTCTTTATGTCCCAACCGTTGTATTTATCTTTTTTTGCCACTGGATTAGTCCTCCACTTTTAAGATCGCAAGGAAGGCTTCTTGAGGCACATCTACAGATCCGATCTGTTTCATGCGCTTCTTACCTTCTTTTTGCTTCTCAAGAAGTTTTCTCTTTCTCGATATGTCACCACCATAACACTTAGCCGTCACGTCTTTTCTGATTGCCCCTAAGGTTTCACGGGCCACGATTTTAGCTCCGATAGCAGCCTGAATATTAACTTGATATTGCTGGCGCGGAATCAACTCTTTCATTTTTTCGGCCAAAGCACGCCCGCGATTTACTGCTTTTGATTTGTGGATAATGAGAGAAAGAGCATCGACAGGTTCACCGTTGATCAGAATGTCCAATTTAACTAGGTCGGCTTCTTCGAAATCTAAGAATTCATATTCAAGTGAAGCATAACCTTTAGTGATAGATTTTAAGCGGTCGTAGAAATCCATAACCATTTCATTCATTGGTAACTTGTATTCGATGATTACTTTTTTCTCGGTGACGTAGTCCATTTTGATTTGCTGGCCGCGCTTGTCTTCACAAAGTTTCAATAGCGAGCCGATATAATCGGTTGGCGTATGTAAAGTAACTTTAACATACGGCTCTTCCATTTTAAGGATCTGAGTTTCGTCTGGCATTCCTGAAGGATTTTCGAGCATTAAAACTTTGCCGTCATTTTTAGTAATTCGGTATACAACTGTTGGAGCTGTTGTAATTAAGGCTAGATTAAATTCGCGCTCGAGACGCTCTTGTACGATTTCCATATGCAATAATCCCAAGAAACCGCAACGGTAACCGAAACCTAATGCTAGAGATTTTTCGATTTCGAAAGTTAATGAAGAGTCGTTTAAACATAACTTATCAAGAGCATCTTTTAAGTTTTGGTATTCGCTGGCTACGATCGGGAAGATACCAGCAAAAACCATTGGTTTAATTCTTTGAAAACCCGCTAAGGCTTCTGTGGCAGGATGCTTTGATGAAGTAACGGTATCGCCTACCTGAACGTCGCGGATGTCTTTAATCCCGCAGATAATGAAGCCCACTTCACCCGAATCCAGTTGATCTACGAACTCAGGAAATGGGGTGTATTTACCCATTCTTAGAACTTCGTAGTGTTTGTCGGTGGCCATAAATTTAATACGGTCGCCTTTTTTGATAATACCATCAATAGCGCGAATTAAAATAACGACACCTTGATAAGCATCAAACCAAGAATCAAATATTAAACCTCTAGGAGTCATATCTCGATTGGCTTTAGGTGGTGGAATTTTAGCAATTACAGATTCAAGAATTTCTTCAATGCCAAGCTTTTCTTTAGCAGAGGCATGAATGATATCGGTACAGTCTAACCCAACCGTCTCTTCAATTTGTTTTTTTACGCCTTCAGGATCGGCTGTTGGAAGATCAACTTTATTTAAAACAGGAATAATTTCTAAATTATTTTCTAAAGCTAAGTAAACGTTGGCGAGAGTTTGAGCTTCAACGCCTTGTGCGGCATCGACTACGAGAATAGCGCCTTCGCAGGCAGCTAATGAGCGTGATACTTCGTAAGAGAAGTCCACATGCCCCGGCGTATCGATTAAGTTTAATTGATAGATCTCGCCGTCGACTTTTGATTTATACTTTAAACAAACCGTTTGTGCCTTAATAGTGATTCCACGTTCTTTTTCAAGATCCATGTTATCGAGAAACTGATCTTTCTTTTCACGGTCAGAAAGAGATCCCGTAAAAGACAAAAGCGCATCGGCTAAAGTAGATTTACCGTGGTCGATGTGGGCGATGATAGAAAAGTTTCTGATGTATTTTGGATCCACTATTACTTCACTGCTTCTTTAAGTTGTTCGATTTTGTTTACTTTTTCCCAAGAGAAGAAACCTTCGCTTAGTTTTTCTTCGCGACCAAAATGTCCGTAAGCTGCAGTTTCACCGTAAATTGGTTTTAATAGATCAAATTCTTTTACGATTCGTGCTGGACGTAAATCCCAAACTGCACGAACCGCTTTTTCTAATTTTTCAACGCCTACAGAACTTGTTCCGTAGTCGTTAACTGAAATACTTACGGGTTCTGCAACACCGATTGCATAAGCCACTTGGATTAAACATTTTTCGGCTAAACCAGCCGCTACGATATTTTTAGCTACGTGACGAGCGGCATAGGCTGCAGAACGATCTACCTTAGTAGGATCTTTACCTGAGAATGCGCCGCCACCATGAGCTCCGTGGCCACCATAAGTATCAACGATGATTTTACGACCAGTTAAACCTGCATCGCCCATTGGACCACCTGTTACGAAACGGCCTGTTGGGTTAATATGGAATTTAGTATTTTTATCAACCCATTGAGTAGGAATAGATTTTTTAATTAACTCTTCCATGATGAATTCTTGAATTTGTTTTAATGAAACTTCTTCGGCGTGTTGAGTTGAAATAACGATGGTGTCAATACGCTTAGCTTTGCCGTTTTCGTATTGAACTGAAACTTGAGACTTAGCATCAGGACGCAACCAATTTACTTTGTTGGCTTTTCTAATTAGCGCCAGATCACGCACTAACTTATGAGATATTGAAAGAGTTAGCGGCATGAGTTCAGAAGTTTCGTTAGTTGCATAACCAAACATTAAACCTTGATCGCCCGCACCCTGCTCGTCTGCACCAGTTTGCTTCACGCCCATTGAAATATCTGGAGATTGTTGACCTACAGCAATGGTTACACCGCAAGTTTTATAATCGAAACCTTTATCTGAGTGATCGTAACCGATTTTTTTAATTGTATCGCGCGCCACTTCAGAAAAATTAACTTTAGCAGAAGTTGTGATTTCTCCCGCAACAACAACTAAACCAGTTGTTAACAAAGTTTCACAGGCCACACGCCCTTTAGGATCTTGTTCTAAGATTTTATCTAAAATTGCATCACTGATCTGATCTGCCATTTTATCTGGATGACCTTCAGAAACTGATTCACTCGTAAATATAAAATTTTTCAATTCATTGACCTCGGTTAATTTGTTGATTTATGACGACAAAAATTAACTCAAATACTCCTTTAGGGTCAATCAACATTACTTAAAAACCATTGGAATGTGCTTATTTTTTAAGCCAGCTTTTTTTGATCAGCTCTTGTTGCAGCAATTGAGCCTGCACAACGTATGTAGAGGCTTTCGGATGACGGTCGTATTTGTAGTAATTCTTATTGTCATTAGCAGGAAGAACCGATTTATCAAAGTATAAAACATCTACTCCTGCCTCGCTGAGTGAACGTGACAAATCATCTAAAATTGCGCTTCCGACTGTTTCAAAAAAAACAACAGCAAACTTAGAATTACCAAAAGCCTCTACTTCTTTTTTCATTTTTAAAATAACAGCGTTTACTAGCTTGTTATCTTCAGCGCTTAAAGAACTAATGACTGGACGGTAATTAAGAAAAATATTTTGATATACAGCGCTGAAGCTTAATAAATTAAGTATAAAACTCTTAAATGGGCGCCCCATCCAAAAACTTCCAAAATAAACTAGCTCATGCTTGTCGTTGTAATCATAAAAAGGCGCAGCGTAACTGCTCACCGCGTATTTGGTTCCTAATATTTTTTGTTCATGGCCAAGGTCGAATACGTATAAAAATAGTCCCTGCTTTTCGGGTATTTCTTTTTTAAATTTCTGATCTTCGTGTTGTTTTAAAAAAGTATTAGCACCCGAATTAATAATTCCGTAATTATAAACACGCTTCGATGGCGTCAGCTTTTGAAAATTAGAGGCTAAGGTTTCTCCATCGAGAACGCCTTGTCCGAAAGTTCGCGAACCTCCGTAGAAAACCACAAACTCATCAGTCTTTGGACTTACTTTGCCTTCTGTGAATCTTCGTCCAAATTTATCTGTACGGTAGCTCAAATCCCACAAAAGAAGATTTTTAATTTTTAAAATGTCGCGACATTCGCAGTTAGCCGTCATTCTGTAACCGTAGTCACGATCGTAAACTGGGTTTTCAATAAATCTGTAAT
>JBEBIK010000112.1:0-6987 GCA_040080445.1 Pseudobdellovibrio sp. | reverse complement strand
TCGCCTCCAAAAATTGAATCTAAGGTTTAAGAAAAATTTATTTTAGACGAGATTCGTCCAATTGGAATGTTCTATAAGGATAATTTAAAAAATTTAGCGCCTAAAAAATTATTATTTCTAAAAAAGCAGATAGGCTACAAAGTTCAGTCGCTATTACAACTTAGAACACGTCTTTCAGATAACGTTAAAATGATCTGCTTTGGTGATGACTCTGAGTCTGATGCTACCATTTATAATTTGTTTTCGGATATTTGTGCTCGTCGCCACACGGAAACGCAGATCACAGTTTTACTTGAAGATTTAGGTGTGAACTATGCTCAAATAGACGAAATTTTACGCTTGCAAAGTATTATTCCAATTCAAGATCCTGTTGAAAAAATTTATATCAACTTAGCTACAGATACAGATCCTGAATACTACCTAAAGTATGGCCGTAGAACTCTACCTACATATAATTCGTTTCAAGTAGCTTTGGATTTAGTACAAGATCAACGGCTTTCACTTGAAGAGCTGGGCTTTATTGCCAATGGTTTAATTGAAAAATATAAATTTTCATCAGATCTTCTGGCTTCAGCTTTTGGTGAGTTGATACGCCGAAGAGTTTTGGGTTTGTCGAGTTACGAGATGATTAAAAATTTCTTTATCGAAAAAAAAATTATATCACATTCGTGGTCTCCTAAAATTGAACCACTCAAAGAAAAAACAACCGACAATGGGCAAGTTTACGAGCTCGAAGGAATTTTCGAAGCGTGGATTCCAAAACAGATAGATTATTTAAAAGACTATAGATAATTATTCAAACTTAAGAGGAAATACAGTAGCAACAGGGCTTCCGCTGAATGCACGGAAGTGAGTGCGCGCAACCACTTCCATCAAACAAGATTTAAAACCAGCGTCTAATATTTCAGATTTTGAAATTTCAACTTTAGAAGTGTGGCCTTGTTTTTCAATAGTAAATGAAATTAAAACGGAGCCCGTAGCTTGAGGGTTTTTCTGTATGAGCTGACCAAAGCATTTAAAGAAATCGTTTTTTTTAGAATTTAATATACCTTCGATTTCTATTTGAGAAAGCTGCTCTCTAGTTTGCGATTGTGGCATGGCTTCTTTGAGTCTTGATGCATTTTTTTTATCAACTAATGCATAATCAACAGCTGTGTAAATTTGTCCTTCTTTTCGCACCCAAAAAGAAGGAGCTTTACCAAATTTTTCTACGAATATATCTCCAGTTCGCACCACAACTAAGGGGCTACCAGTATCAAGTTTATCTATTAAAACTTCAGACTTTTCGGCTAAACGAAATTGTCCGCCATTAGAAAATTCAATAAGGGCTTCGGAGTCTTCATCCGTTTTCAAAATATCACGTATATCAATTTGGTAATTTAATTTTACTTCGGTGTCGGCAGGCATGCCACTATTTTGAAATTTAACACTGCCAGTTTTTTCAATTACACCGGCAATTTTTTTAGAAAACCCTAGATCAAATTTTTTTTGAGGGGCCCAAGTTGAAATTAAGATCAGAGCTATCCCCAGAACAATAAGTCCGGGAACAATCCAATTACTTTTTTTCATTAGCAGCAGGCTGTGCAGTAGTTGCCGCTGGAGCTGCAGTTGGGGCACTCTCAGTTGCAGGAGCAGAAGTTGTAGCCGCAGGCATCGATGCGGCAGGTACCACAGAATCTACTACAGATTTTTCAGAGCGAGCCGACATGATTGAAAGGCCTATACAAGTTGCAGCAAAAAGAGCTGCAATTACTTTCGTTGCTGTTTGCGCCAAAGTAGCCGCACCGCCAGCACCTAAAACCGAGCTTGAAGAAGCTTGAGTTGTAAATACACCTCCGCCTTTAGAGTCCTGAAGTAAAACTAATCCTACTAAACCTAGGCACGCGATAATGTGAACAACAGCTAAAAATGTAATCATGAAAGATTCTCCTTCAGTATTTATAAAAAACATAAGCTATATCTGCCGTGTTCTTACGTCTAGCTTTAATAGTCAAAGAAGCCAGTTGACGCATTGTTTAATGATGACAAAATCGACTAGTTACGAGATATGTAGGGGCTATGTTTTTTCTAGCATTCGAAGGTCTTGATGGCTCTGGTAAATCGTCTTTGATGAATCAATTACAGAATCACTTAAGCACGCAAAATAAAAGTTTCATTAAAACCCGCGAACCGGGTGGTACTCAAATAGGCGATCAGCTTCGCAATATTATTTTATCAAAAGGCACAGAAGTACCAACGCCAAGAACCGAGCTACTACTTTATGAAGCGAGCAGATCGCAACATGTCGATTTAATTATTAAACCGGCACTCGAACAAAAGCACTGGGTACTTTGTGATAGGTTTTCAGCTAGCTCTGTGGCCTTTCAAGCGGGTGGCCGTCAAATTTCAGCAGACCAAGTTAACTGGCTTAATAATTTTGCAACAGATTCTTTAAAACCTGATTTAAATATATTACTAGACCTTACAGTAGAAGAATCGCAAGCGCGTAGACAAAAAAGAGCTACAGCTGCAGGAGAAACTGAAGATCGCATGGAATCTGAAGCCGAATCTTTTCACCGCCGTGTGCGCGATGGTTTTTTGATGCAGGCGGTATTAAACCCAGCTGACTGGCTAGTTCTCGATGCCTCGCAAACACCTGAGCAATTATTTATATTATTGATACAAGAATTAAAGAGCCGCAAATGGCTCGAATAATCGATTCTGTTATCGGACACAAACCAGAAATCGCTCAGTTGTTTACATTAAAACAGGCTGGGCGCTGGCCACATGCCATCATGTTTGTTGGTCCGTCAGGAATCGGCAAAAAGAAAATGGCTTTGGGTTTTGCTCAAGCTCTAGTCTGTGAGCAATCAAATGAAGCTTGCGGTGTTTGTGGTGCATGCATACGTATCGAAAAACAACAGTCTGAAAGTTTAACTATTCTTCAACCAGACCCTGAGCTCAGTAGACCTGTTATCAAAGTTGAAAAAGTGCGTGATCTTTTAGATTCACTCTCGTTAGCGGCAATGGATGGCGGAGCTCGTGTTGTGATAATCGATCAAGCTCAAACAATGAACCCTCAGGCTTCGAATGCATTACTCAAAACTCTGGAAGAGCCTAGCGAGAATATATTTTTTATTTTAATAGCCAATGACGTACATCAATTTTTACCAACTATACGTTCTCGTACGCAAGTTATGCGCTTTACGGCTCTCAGTTACGACGAAGTTAAAACCCTAAAACCTGATCTACCCGATTGGACTTATCGCAGCTGTAGAGGTCAGATCGATCGCTTAGAACTGCTTTCTTCTCCCGAAGGAAAAGTTCAACGTGAAGAAGCCCTTACTTTTTTTGAACAATTTTGTTCTGACGAAAATTTTTTGACAGACAAAACATGGAAAGACTCAGTTAAAGATCGCTCATGGGCAATATTCAGTCTTAATTGCTGGCTGCTAATGGCTAGAGATGCTGTGGTCTTAAAAACGCAAGCGCAAAAATTTATTTTAAACACAGATCAGTCTGAAAGACTTAAAGCGCTTTACTCGGTACCTGCCAGTAAACTTTTATGGCTCTGTCAGCATTTAATAATGGCCGAAAAAGATATTAACCAAAACGCAGACACTTCTTTGGTGTTTGAAAACTTATGGATTCAATATGCAAGAGTGGATTGATGTACATTGCCATTTAGATCGACTAGAGGGAGGGCCAGCAGTGGCTCTGCAGCAGGCTATTGATGCAGGCGTTAATCGTTTGATTACCATTGGCACTGAGCCCGAAGATTTACCAATCGTAATTGAATTAGCTGAAAGATTTGCTCCTCATGTTTTCTGTACGATAGGCATCCATCCACACGATGGAGTTAAGTACAATGATGAGGTCGGTGCATTTTTGCGTAAAAACGCAAGCCACCCTAGAGTTGTAGCTATTGGAGAAATTGGCCTCGATTATTATTACAACCAGTCTCCCAAAGAAGAACAGATTTATGCCTTCAGAGAGCAGCTTAAAATTGCAGCTGACGTCGGCTTACCAGTTGAAATTCACACGCGAGATGCCGAAGAAGACACGGTTAAAATTCTATCTGAATTCAAAGGCCAAGTTAAAGGCATTATTCACTGCTTTACAGGGACGGGCAAATTAGCTCAAGAAGCGTTAGATCTAGGCTACAATATCTCTATTTCAGGCGTAGTTACTTTTAAAAATGCTGATGATCTTCGAAACACAGTTAAAAACATTGTCCCCCTAGACCGATTGCACGTAGAAACAGATGCGCCATTTTTAGCGCCCGTTCCGATGCGTGGAAAATCGAACACATCTGCCTATGTTGTACATACGGCACAAGTTGTAGCAGATCTTAAAAATGTGAGCTTGCAAACTTTAAGTGAACAAACTAAAAAAAATGCAGAAAAATTATTTTTTAAATTAACAGGAGAGCAACATGTCTAAAGTAAAAGTTGGTATAAATGGTTTCGGTCGTATCGGTCGTATTTTTTTTCGCGCTGGTTTTGAAAAATTAGATATCGTAGGAATTAACTCTTTAGACAGTGTTGAGGGCATGGCTCATTTATTAAAGTACGACTCTTCTCAAGGTATCTTTGATGCAGAAGTTTCTTTCGACGATAAAAACTTAATCGTTAATGGTAAAAAAATTCCAGTTTCGTCTACAAAAGATCCAGGTCAAATTCCTTGGAAAGCTTGGGGAGTCGAAACTGTAATGGAATGTACTGGCGCTTTAAAAGGTAAAGAAGATTACCAAAAACACGTTACAGCAGGCGCTAAAAAAGTATTAGTATCTGCTCCAGCTGACGGTGTAGATTTAACTGTTGTTTACGGAATCAATCACACAGATTACAACTCTGAAAAACATACTTTTATTTCAAATGCATCTTGTACGACAAACTGCTTAGCTCCTTTAGCTAAAGTTATGAACGACACTTTCGGTATCGAAAGCGGCACTATGATGACCATTCACTCGTACACTAACGATCAACGTATTTTAGATGCTTCTCATAAAGACTTAAGACGTGCGCGTAGTGCGGCGGTTTCTATGATTCCTACAACAACGGGTGCAGCTAAAGCTGTAGGCTTAGTTTTACCTGAACTAAAAGGAAAAATTGACGGTATTTCGGTACGTGTACCAACTCCTAACGTTAGCTTAGTTGATTTTACTTTCACTTCTAAAAAAGAAACTTCAGTTTCTGCAGTTAACGATGCATTAAGAGAAGCTGCTAAAACTTCTTTAAAAGGTGTTTTAGCTGTTGAAGAAAAAGAATTAGTCAGCGTTGATTTTAATGGCAATCCTTATTCTTCAATCGTTGATGCTAAAACAACGATGGTGGTTCAAGGTAAAACTGTAAAAGTATTATCTTGGTACGACAACGAATGCGGTTTTTCAAATCGCATGGTTGATATGGCTCTCTACATGGCTTCTAAATAGTTAGGAATAATATGTCATCAGGTTTAAAAGGTATTAAAACGATTCGTGATTTTGAAATGGCGGGTAAAACCGTATTTTTACGATTGGATTTAAACGTTCCGTTAGACGGCACAAAAATCACAGACGAAACGCGAATTACGGCAAGCTTACCAACAATTAATTATTGTCTAGAAAAAGGGGCAAAACTAATTTTAGCTTCTCACTTAGGCCGTCCTAAATCTGCAGCCGACAAGCAGTTTTCTCTAGAACCAGTAGCCAAGCGTTTAACGGAACTTCTTAAGCGCGATGTAGTTTTGATGGAAGAGCCAAGTTCAGAGGGCGTTAAGCACATTCTTTACGGCAACATGAAAAACGAAATCATCTTGCTTGAAAACTTACGCTTTGACGAAGGCGAAACTGAGAACAAAAATGATCTAGCACTTTACTGGGCTTCTTATACAGATATTTATATCAACGATGCTTTTGGCGCTTGCCATAGAGCTCATGCCAGCATTCACGCGTTTCCAGAAATTATGAAATTAAAAGGTATTGGCTTTTTAATCGAAAAAGAAATTAAAATGCTTGATAGCCTTACTGATAATCCTAAAAAGCCATATATTGCTGTTTTAGGTGGTTCAAAAATTTCTGATAAAATTGAAGTGATCGAAAAACTAATCGATATAGTCGATGGTTTTGTAATCGGTGGAGCCATGGCTTACACTTTCTTAAAGGCTAAAGGCGTGCCTGTTGGTAAATCATTAGTTGAAACTGATAAAATTAAATATGCTAAAGAAATGATAGAACGTGTAGAAGCTCGTAACAAAACTATGTTGTTACCAGTCGATCACATTGTTTCAACTGAGTTTGGAAATGTAGCTAATAAAAAAATGACGACATCTCCCACTATCGAAGATAACTACATGGGTCTCGATATCGGCCCTCAAACCATTAAAAACTACATTGCGGCGCTTAGCGAAGCCACTACTGTTTTTTGGAACGGCCCGATGGGAGTTTTTGAAAACGCAGCTTTCTCGGCTGGAACATTTGCAATAGCAAAAGTTTTAGCAGAATCAAAAGGTGTTAAAATTGTTGGCGGTGGAGATTCTGCTGCAGCTGCGGAAGCTTCAGGTTATGCAGATAAAATGACTCACATCTCGACGGGTGGTGGAGCCAGTCTTGAATACTTACAAGGTGAAAAACTTCCGGGTCTTGAAATTTTAAGACCTCGTAAACAAAGTGAAGTGATGCCATAAATGTCTAATAAAATATTTGCCGCTAATTGGAAGCTGAATAAAACGCCTGAAGAGGCCCGTGAGTTCATAATTAAATTTAAAAATGATGTTTTTAAATTGCCAGATTTTTTCAGCAGTAAAGAAGTTATTATTTTTCCTTCTGCGTTTGCTTTGGAAGCCCTCTCGTCTTTATGTGCTGGAACTAAAATCGGTTTTGGCCCACAAAATTTTTATTTTGAAAAATCAGGAGCATTCACTGGCGAAAACTCAGCAGAAGTAGCCAAGTCTATGAGAGCCAATTTTGCTTTAGTAGGGCACAGCGAAAGACGAGAAGTTTTTAAAGAGCAAGACGAACAATTAGAT
>JBEBIK010000111.1:0-7034 GCA_040080445.1 Pseudobdellovibrio sp. | reverse complement strand
AAGGTTGGCAGTAATTTTAAGAGGATGAGTGTCTTGTCGTGTAGTCAATTTAACATCACTAAAAAAATGATAATTCGAGCTAGAGAGGTGGCAAGCATCACGACCCTGCTCTTTCGCACAAATTTTAACATCGCCCGTAAGAAACTCATTACGCCACTGCTGAATATAATTGTTATTCCAAATTTCATTAGCTGAGTTTTGGTCTAAGTGCCCAATAGTATGATCGGTTCCTTTTTGGCGGCAGACGCTAACTTTGCCGCCAGGATTAAAAATCATATTAGTAAAAGGCACTATGCAAAAGTTTTTAGGTAAATTGTGAGTTTCAAATAACTGCGAAATTTCTTCAGGTGTATGAAAAACTTTATTTTTCATGGTGTCGCAGATAAAGCCAATATGGGTTTTACGGTTACTGCATTAACTTTGTTAAGATGATTAGTTAAATCTGCAATAACATCATCAATGTTAAGTGATACCGATTTGTATTTAGTTGCTAAAGCTTTAACCATTTCTAAAATTTTAACTTTATCTTCATGGCTCAAGTCATAAACCGAATACTTAATAGGTCCCACCATCGGAATAATATAAAGCTTAACACCTTTTTTTTCTGCAAATTGCAACATACTTTCAAGCTCGGTGTAGTTATCTTTTTGTAATACGTAGTTAACTATAATTTTAAATTGATATTTAACATCTGAATTTTTTTTGAATGTAATTAAATCATCTAAAAATTTAGTGGTTTTTTCAAGAAAGCCATTTTTTCTGATCACATGAAATTTTTCAGGTATTAAGCTGTCAATACTCACAGAAAAATAGGCTATACGAATCTTTTTAAGGCTTTCTTCTATTTTACCTTTAAAGTTAAACTGACCATTCGAGGTAATATACCATAGACACTCAGGGTTAAGTTCGACCATTTTATCAATCAATTGAAAAGTTCGCTTTTGGTAAAAAGGCTCACCACCCACAACTTCAATTTCACAAAGATGAGGAAAAATATCTTTTTGAAGATTAGTCCAATAAAGATCAGCTTCGTCGAACTCATCTTTAAACTGCCAATTACGACAAGTCGGGCACTCAAGATTACAGCTGCCGCTAAAGTACCAATGAAGTTTTTGCGGTGGGCGATCGATTTCAGTGCTTAAGTCAAAAAAGTCTGCAGGAAGTCTGTTGCGAGAGTTACAAGAGGTTTTAGTTACAAGGCTTTTACAGATATTGAGTTTATTTTCTACAAACTGCTTGCGAACTTTTTTAATAGGTTCATCGTTCCAGGCATGGTTAAAATTACCATCTTTTTCTTTGCGGACATCATAGCTGTTAAGCCAGCAACAAGGACGCAGCTTTCCGTTTGGAAAAATAGACATTTGAGTAAAAGGTAAAGTACAAACCTGATTGGCATTAGCAGCATCAATAATACGCTTTTTAAGTAGCAAAGAAACTTTATCTAGAGTTACGGAGTTTCTTTGCTTGGCCAAAGAAATAATAGGAATGTAAAGCTTAGCTAAATGTCGCTCATATTCTTTACCTAAGTTAAAGTAGTAGAGCATTACTTGTAAAAAATCTTCTGCCGACAAAGAATTAAGAGAGAATTGTTCAGGTTTTTCTACGATAATAATATGCGGAATAATTTTGTTATCGAATAGATATTTGTAAGTTTCGGGAATATCTTTCCAATTTTCTTTTTGTAATGTGATGTTGCCATTCAATTCAACTTCTGAGTGGTGCTTTTCTGTTTTGAGCCAAATTTTAACATCTTCAATAGTTTTTAAAAGTTTAGGAAGACTGCCACCAGCTCTAACTTTTTCAAAAGTATCTTTATAAATCGAATCTATGCTAAAAGTTATTTTTTCGACTTTAATTTTATTAAGTTCGGATTTGATTTTGTCATTAAAATTATACTGACCATTAGTTGTAAAGCGCACATTACAATTGGGGTTAATCTCTTGTAGTTTATCAATAAGCCAATAAGTTTCTTTTTGTACAAAGGGCTCACCAGATTTAAGTGAAATAGTTTTTGCATGTGGCATAACCTTTTCAACAATTTCAGTATGAAAATTTGGAATATCTAAAAGGCTGCGAGTTTCGGTTTTTACTTCGCACATGATGCAGTCGATATTGCATTTACCATTTAAAATTAAATCTAAAACTTTAGGCGGCTCAGGCGCAATCACTTGTACTTGGGCATCAATCAGCTGCTCGGTGTAATTTTTATTACAGCCACGGCACTCAATATTTTTTTTACACTGTTTAGGCTTTCCTTCTAAAAATTCTTTTCTGAGGGCTTGAGCATTTTCGCCATTCCACAGTTCGTCGAGAGTTGAGTTTTTTACGTTACCTAAAAACCCTCCGCCTTCGCAGCATACAAAAACATCACCAGTGGGATACAAAAACATTTGCGTAAATGGCGCGGCGCAGAAGTCCTTGGGCATATTATTTTCTATATGATTTGAGGTATACTTAATCTTGTGAAACTTATTAATGTTCTGCATCTACCTTTAAGGCTACCCTATATACTTGCTTTTGCAAAACTTAAATTCGTATCTAGCCTGTTCTGGGGCATTGAGATTTGGCCACGCCACAGCTACTTAACTACCGCGTTTATAGCCACAAAAAGTGATCTTGATTTGAGTATCTTTGTTTCGAATTTAGACTCTCTCAAATCGTATCATAAGTACTATTTCTTTATGCGGAAGATCATTCCTTTTTTAGGAGAGCTGTATATATACGATCAGAACTCCATAGCTTTTATTAAAACCTATACGGGTAATGGTTTTGAGCTTGATCGAGACCCACTTTTTTTAAAACGTTTTGATATTGAATTGTCGTCAAAATCTTTCGGCCGCAATGAAGCAGCTACTTATTTATTAATGGCTTTAGTTAACGACCTTCACAAAATTGCTAAAGATTCCGATTCGCGTATAAAAAAATGGAAATATCATTTTTCTCATGTGAATAGTGTTTTTTCTGAAAAAGAGATTCCGGGTCCACGTCTTGAAATCAATGAACAAACTTTAGTGTTTTCAATATTATCGGCAATAGTTAATCTAAGCTCTCCCTCAAGTTCCAATCAGGCCACACTATTAAGGGCCAAGCTTAAGCTCTATATTGAAATTTTACCCAAAGCTGAGGTTACTTTAAATTTTATCGATTTAATAAAGCCTCTGTTGTCGCAAGAGAACGTAGAGCTTTTTACTTATTTTATTGAATACACGGCCTCTATTGAAGGTTTTACTCCTCTATTAACGGAGCCGCAATTTGACACGGCGTCTAGTCAGATAGAGTGGGTTATTTTAAGATTGATTAGGCAGGGTCACACTCAAAGCGCAAATGTGGAATCTATTAATAAATTAAGATCTTTTAAATTCTTTGTCGAACGAGTTTTTGAAAAAAACTCAAACTTAAAACCAACAGACATTCTAGAAAAAATCGACGCAGGCCTAAAAGTCTTTAACCCGTAATCTTACGGACAGGTTGGCAAAAAATAAAACAGAATCTTACACTAAGGATATAAGTGTTAATTTTATTTCTGAATCGCAGTCTTAAAAAACTATTTTGTTTCGAAGACGCCAGAGTTCAAGTCAAATATTAAAGCAAATGATTCTCCAGCTTTAACTTTAATTTTTTGTTCAATTAGTTTTTTTGTTTTAAGATTAATTAAACCTACAGTCAATTCTTGCTCTGCTGTTACTGGGTACATTAACAAGGGCGGCTTTTCAAAAACCTGTTGTCCGTTAATTAAAATTCTTATGTCGGGGTTTTCTTCAGATAGATCAAGACTCAGAAAGCCGCGTTTAATGCTCATAGCTTTTTTATAGACTGCATTTTCTGTTTCTGAATTGACTGTTGTGGTTGCCGCTGCAGACTGAGGAGTTGAGGTTTGCATTTTTATTTTCTCAGATCGTTCGTCTACGGTAGCTAAATCTCTTGTCTGAGTTAGATTTTTAAGTAGAGGTTTAATTAATTTACCAAAACTGTGATAACAAAGTACAGCTGTTGCGACAACACATATATATTTAATGAGGCGATTACCTGCAGTATCTTCTGCCTCGTATGGAATATTTTTATTTGGTTGCGGTTTATTATTTTCGATTAATACTTTTGCGGGAGCTTTATAATTTTCAGTGCTGTTGATATCTTCATAAGGCTGCGCTGGTGTAATTTTTGACAGCGTAGGGAAGTCATGGCTTTGAGTTTTTGTTGTCGCCGCGTTTGTAAACTGATTTAAGGCTGTAAGCCCATCAGGGAGATCTCGAACCATAGTTATCTGTGTAGGAACAGGGTTTTGATAATCTTCAGGGGGAGCTGGTTCGTAAATATCAATAGGCGTAAATAATGCTGACGGTGATTCAGCGTCATCGTTAACATTGTAATTTGAGTATTCGACCATCTTCTGGCGTCTTTGCTCATATTCATTTCTAAACAGTTTTTGAACATGATTGCTAAATTCAATCGCTGAAAAATTTGGATAGTGCGAATTTAAAAAACCACTTAGCGCCTTACTGAGTTCTGCTGCAGTTTGATATCGATCTCGTGGATTTTTCGCTAGCGCTTTACCAACAATACGTTCGAGCTGAGGTGTTACATGGGGATTATAGTGAATCATTAACGGAATATTACAGAGCGTAACATTTTTTAAAACTTCAAAATTGTTTGCTCCCGAAAAAAGTTTTTTATTAGTAATTAACTCCCAAAGCACAACGGCTACTGAAAATATATCAGAGCGGTGGTCTACAGATTCGCCTTCGACTTGCTCTGGGCTCATATAGCCTACTTTGCCTTTTAGGGTACCAATTTCGGTTTTGTTATTTTGTGTATTTGCTTTAGCTATACCGAAATCAATTACTTTCACAGCTCCTTCAAAAGAAAGCATAATATTTTGTGGGCTAATATCACGATGAATAATATTGAGAGGTTGGTTAGTGCTTGAATCAATGCAGCGGTGTGCATGGTCTAGCCCAGCACATGCTTCTTTAATTATATACAAAACTTGCTCAATAGAAAATTGAGTATCATTTTTTTTTAATTCGTCATTAATTTCATGAATTGTTTTACCTTCGACATAATCCATAACCAGATAATACTGATTATTTTCGCAGCCAAAGTAGTTAATTGAAATGACATTGTTATGATTTAAGTTAAGTGCAACTTTGGCTTCATGTTTAAACATCGCCACAAATTCTGCATCATCAGACAAATGAGGCAATATTTTCTTGATAGCTACAAACTTGTTAAGTCCCGATGTCTCTTTAGAGCGAGCTAAATAAATTTCGGCCATTCCGCCCGAAGCTAGCTTTTCTAAAAGAACGTAAGAACCAAAGTTTACTCGTTTTTGCGACATAATAGAGATATCGGGTATTTGCTTTCTAGTCTTAAAAAAAATGTTGTTTCAAACTGAGACAGACTCTAAACTCTTAATCAAAAGGTTGCGTTATGAAACAAAAAATTCAAATTAAATTAATAAGTATCGTTTTAACGACTCTCGCTTTAGCCGCTTGTCAGTCTAAACCAGTAGTAAAGAGATCTGATGCATTATGGAATATCGTAAGCCAAAAGTGCGTTCCTAAACATTTGCAAAATGTACTGCCTGAGCCTTGTGATGAAGTTAGCTTTGTTAAAGGTGCTGAAAACGGTTATGTCGTTTTGAAAGATCTTAACGGGCCACTGCAGTATCTACTTATGCCAACCGCTAAAATCACCGGAGTAGAGAGTCCTGAATTACTCAAAACAAATAGCCCAAATTATTTTTATGAATCATGGGTGGCTCGTAGTTATATGGTAAAAAAATACGGAGCAGCAATTGATGACGAAGAAATTTCGTTAGCCATAAATTCTCAACAAGGACGCAGTCAAAATCAATTGCATGTGCATATTTCATGCATTAGACCAGATGTAAAAAAAATAATTCAAGATCACTCTACTAAAATAACCGAGAAGTGGACTCATTTGCCCGTTAAAATTTTGGGCCATGACTACAAAGTTATTAAAATTACAGCTGCTGATTTAAAATCAAAAAATATTTTCGATTTAGTAGCTAAAGATATTCCAGACGGCGAGCAGAATCTTTCGAAGTATGGAATAGGTCTTATGGCTTTAAAAAACAAAAAAAACTCTTATGATTATGTTTTGTTAACTTCACGTGCTGAATTGCCATTTAACCGTGGTTCGGTTGAAGAGATTCAGGATCATTTGTGTCCACAACTATCAGCTGAGTTATTGAAAAAAGCAGGACAAGGTCGAAAGTAAATAAATATTTGTATTAAAAAATCTGATTTTGTTGCGCTTCCTTCAAATCTCCTTACTTCATACGCAAAATGTCTCATTTAACCTCTAGGTAACAATTCCACATTGGATGTGGAAAAAGAAAGAGAGGCAGGGTATGACATTTCTAACAAGTTCCATTATGTCAGCTGGGTTAATTTCAATTTCTGAAGACCGAGATTTAAAAACCGCAGAGAGTTTAATGAAGATTAACAAAATTAGGCATCTACCTGTAGTCAACGAAGAAAATGAATTATCGGGTATACTTTCTTCAAAAGACTTAGCAAAAGCTCACGACAAAAATTTAGCCATAAAAACAGTAATGACTTCGCCAGTGCAAGTTGTTAAAAAAAGTGCCAACATTAAAATTGTAATCGAATTAATGTTGAAGCATAAAATTTGTTCGGTATTAGTAACCAACGAAGAAGATATAGTAGGTATAGTAACCACATACGACTTAATAAAGCTTTTGGCTAAAGTTATTGATGATAGTGAAGATTTTGAAACTGTTAATGTTGGATCTTTTTTTGATGAAACATGGACGAGCCGTTTTCAATAAAAATAGCCAAAATTGACCACTTTTTGAGCAAAACGAGTAATTTTACACATAAAAAAATGCTGTGAAGGCAGTCTTTCTTGGACAACGCCTGAATTGTTGCTTAGCTTCGTTTGATGATTAAAATCTTTAATTCTTATACTCGCAAAGTTGTGAATTCGGACGTTGCAAATTTGCGCCAAAAAGCTGAAGTAGCAGTTAAAAAAATTCTTGATACAAAACC
>JBEBIK010000110.1:0-7082 GCA_040080445.1 Pseudobdellovibrio sp. | reverse complement strand
AAAATCATGTATTCAACCATGCCTTGACCAGAATTATTTTTTATATTTTTCATGAAAACCTCAAATCGGAACATATCAATTTGAATGCCGATTTGAGATCAATGAGATTTGAAGCTTAAAAACGAATTACGAATTACTTCTTTTTGCCAGCCGGTTTTTTCTTAGCTGGAGGAGCTGCTTTTTTAGCAGGGGCTTTAGCTGGAGGAGCTGCCTTCTTTGCAGGAGCGGCTTTAACTGGTGCTGCTGCTTTTTTTGCAGGTTCTGCTTTTTTAGCAGCTATTGCTACAGCGGCTGCTGCTTTTTTGATTTCAACTTTGATGGCTTCTTTTTCAGCTTTTTTAGCAGGAGCTGCAAGTGCCGTGGCTTCAGCTTTATCGCTTTTCTTTTTTGCCTTACGGATATTTACAATGCGTTCTAAAATTTCGTAAGCTTCTTTTTGTAGGTCGTTTTCGAAGATGAAGCGGTAAAAGCCTTCAATTTCAGGGCTTTGGCGGAATTTTTTTACTGATGTAGGTAGGCTTTCAGATTGAACAAAATCAATTGAGTTACCGTCTTTAGAGAGTTTAACTTTATCAGCCATGAGGTCCGCCTTTTGCTTTTGGGTATTTGAATGCAATTTATTCTACCAAAAACCCAGCGTCAAGGGCGAAAGCTTGCTTTAAGTCGTTGATTTTCTTTACATTTCAGCTCATTTTAGTGTCTTAGGTGGTGATATGCTTCAGTTAAAAGGTAAGCCCGTCGCTGAGAATGTGTATAGTCACATTAAAGAGCAGCTTAAGTCATGGACTCAAAAACCTCATTTAGCCGTTATCTTGGTAGGTGAAGACCCTGCAAGTCAGGTCTACGTCTCCCATAAGCAGAAGGCCTGTGAAGCAATTGGTTTTAAATCGAGTCTATTTAAATTGTCTGATAAAACCACTGAGGCTGAATTAACTAAAAAAATTAATGACCTTAATTCTGATGAAAATGTTGACGGTATTTTGTTACAACTTCCGTTGCCTGCGCATTTAGATTCTAAAAAAATGTCGGATTTGATTTCAGGAGCTAAAGACTCAGACAGTTTAACAACTGGATCATTAGGCTTATTGATGGCTGGGCGCCAAGTTGTATCTTCATGTACACCTTCAGGAATTATCGAAATACTAAAACACTATAAATTATCGGTTTCAGGAAAAAACGTTTTAGTTATTGGCCGAAGTTTGATCGTGGGTCTTCCATTATTTCATTTACTTACTGGGGAAAACGCAACGGTAACTGTGGCGCACTCTAAAACTGAAAATTTAAATACATTAGTTAAACAATTTGATTTTGTTTTTGTGGCCGCTGGTAAGCCGCATTTATTAAAAGCTACGGACTTTAAAAAAGACGCTGTGGTCGTAGATGTGGGTATGCATCGTTTGGCTACAGGTCTTATTGGTGATGTAAACCCTGAGGGAGCAGAAGGCCACCTAAAAGCCTTAACTCCAGTTCCAGGTGGCGTTGGTCCTATGACTATTGCCATGCTCATGCAAAATACTTTTACTTTAGCTAAGGCTCGTCGGAATTAGTTATGAACGATTTAATAAAAAATCAGTGGTATGCCGCTGTTTCTTCAAAAGATTTAAAACCAGAAAAAATGCTCTCTCTTGAAATCATGGGCGATCCCGTTTTGTTTTTTCGTAAGACTACTGGTGAGGTGAGTGCTGTAAGAGATATTTGCCCACACCGTGGAATTCCATTTAAATACGGTCGTATAGTAAACGACATGGTCGAATGCCCATATCATGGTTGGAAGTTTGATGGCTCTGGCGTTTGCAGAGAAATTCCTTCTTTAACTGAAACTCAAAAAGAAAAATTAGACTGTACTAAAATCAAAGTTAGATCTTTTCAAGTGCAAGAAAGATACGGCTGTATCTGGATTTTTATGGGTGATGCGCAATTTGATCAAACAAAAGGACCTAAGCCTCCTACTTTGGGAGATATGGATTTAGATACCCAACCAAATATGATCCAAGTAGAAACTTTTGATTGTCACATTGATCACGCGGTTATTGGTTTAATGGACCCTGCTCATGGAGCCTATGTGCACAAGAGCCGTCTTTGGAGAAATGAAAAATCCACGTACGAAAAGCATAAAGCCTTCGGACCTGTAGACTACGGCTTTCAAATGAAGCGCCATCAGCCATCATCAAACTCAAAAGCTTATAAAATTTTTGGTGGAGCTCCTACGACTGAAATTACATTCAGAATTCCAGGTAATCGTGTTGAGCATGTTCAAATGGGATCAAGATACTTTTTTACTGTGACTGGTTTAATGCCCATCAACGAAAAGAAGACGCAGATTATTCAGCTTTCGTACTGGAATATGCCTTGGCTCACTTTATTTAAGCCTTTTATTAGATCTTTTGCAGATAATTTTTTATGGCAAGATATTGATGCTGTTACCAAGCAACAAGAAGGTCTTAAGTACGATCCAAACTTAATGCTCATCAACGATGCCGACACTCAGGCTAAATGGTATTACTCTCTTAAAAAAGAGTGGTTCGATTCAGCAGAGCAAAAAAGAGAATTTCAAAACCCAGTACGTGATACAGTACTTTCATGGAAAAGTTAACTTAAGTGAAAACATGGAAAATTAAAAAAGGTCACGACTTTAGAATTCGTACACGTCACCCGTGGGTGTTTTCAAATGAACTCTTAGACAGCCCTAAAGGTATTTTACCAGGCGAGCCTATTGAACTCACTGATATTCAGGGGCATTTTTTAGCGCGCGGCTATGGAAACCCTCATTCATTAATTTCATTTCGTGCTGTGAGCTTTATACAAAAAGAAGAATTCAGTATGAGCCCAGAGTATTTATCTGAAAGAATTATTCAAGCTTGGAAATTTCGTTATAAAAGCGGCTTTCGTAAAAGTTTTAGAGTTTGCTATTCAGAAGCCGATCAAATGCCGGGGCTTATCTTAGATCGCTATGTGTTTTCGAAAAACAATATCGCCTATCAAGTGTTTTCCTATCAGCTTTTAACTTCGGGAATGGATGTCGCTTTCAAAAAAGACGACAACTGGCAAAGCCTTTTAAAGTTAGTGGCTGAAAAAGCTGTAAAACAAAAATTCAGCGATATTAATTGGGATCACACTCTTATTTTGCAACGCAATGATGTAAACATTCGTAAGCTTGAAGGCTTGTTAGTAGAAGAGCCCGTAGTTTTAAAAAGTGTTAACGGTGAAACACTTACAGACGTTGCCATTCAATTGCAAAACGTTGTTAAGCCATCTGAAGATATTTTATTTAACGTTAATTTAGTCGAAGGTCAAAAAACGGGATTTTTCTTAGATCAAACTTTTAATATGCGTTTAGTGGTTGAACACCTAGAGCGTCAAAAAGATTTGTTAAAAAATAAAAAAGTAAAAATATTAGATCTTTGCTGTTACATGGGCCAATGGTCTTCACAGATCGTGGCCAATCTTAAATCTTGGGGTATCGATTGCGAAGTTCACTTAGTGGACGTGTCAGAAATGGCTTTAGAAAAAGCCACCGAGAACTTAAAACCTTATGGTGTGCAAGTTTACAGTTACAAAAAAGATGTTTTAAGCCTCAATGAAATTTCTGAACTTAATTCTTTAAAATTTGATGTGGTTATTTCAGACCCACCAGCTTTTGTTAAAAACAAAAAAGATATTCATCAAGGACTCGCAGCCTACACAAAACTTAATACTGGGGCCTTTAAGCTTTGCGCTGAAGGGGCGGTCATTGTTTCTTGTACTTGCTCTGGCCTTGTTCAGCTTGAAGACTTTAAAGAAGCCTTACGTAAATCAATTTTAAAGTCTGGCGTAAATGCGCGCTGCTTAGCTTATGGCGGGCAGGGTTGGGATCACCCAAACTTAATGAACTTTCCAGAGGGGTATTATTTAAAAATGGTATTACATCAAATTGACTAACAATAAATTACGACCTTTTTTATACGGACTCGCTGAGCTTGGACCTGCCAGTATTGATATATTTTTAAAAGTATATTTGCTTTTATATTTTAATATTATCTTAGGTCTTTCTCCTACTTTAACCAGTCTGGCTATAGGCTTAGGGGTGCTCTGGGATGCTCTCTTAGATCCGTGGATAGGTATTTTTTCTGACCGTTACTATCAAAAAAATGGGCACCGCAAAGGTGTTGTTTATGCAGCGATACTTTTATGTGTAGTTTTATTTTTTATACTTTGGCGAATTCCGCACTACAATCAGCTCAGTACTTTTTTATTGTTATTTTTTATTTCTTCACTTCTCAATTCGGCCATCTCACTGTTTTCGGTTCCTTATATAGCCATCGCTAATGATATCGAACACGATAACGAAAAACGTAAAACTTGGACAGGCTGGAGAATGGCTTTCTTCAATTTTGGTTCATTCGTGGGTCTTGGTGTTCCAGCATACTTTCTAACAGCAGCCGCAAAAATTGACCCAAAAGCCGTGAGTGCAGCTCCTTATAAAGAATCAACAACTGTTTTATTAGTCATTATGCTCATTTGCTCCATAGGTTCTGTATACTATGTTTACCATAAACAACAGACCAATAAGCCCGAAGGCGCAGCCGTAAAGCATGCGAAATTTGCTGAGCTCATAAAAGACAAAAACTTTTTACGTATGATGATATCTTTTTTCGTCGTCAACTGCGGTTTAGGTTTAAATTCGGCACTAGCACTCTACTATTATAAAAACTATCTCGAATTCACTGAAAGCCAGACCCAGATAGTACTCGTCAGTTTTCTTTTTGTGTTTACGCTTTCCATTCCGTTTTGGATTTATATGACTCGCCACTTTAGCAAGCGTAAATTAATCATCAGCTCAGCTTTACTTTTGGGCTGGCTAACTGTTTTTACTTTTCCTAACTATAAAGGCGTCGATTTTTGGTTGGTGGTAACTGTTGCAAGTGGGTTAGGTGGTGTTTTAGTCGGAGTAGCTGTCGTACTAGAAATTTATTTATCAGATTTTATTAAAGATAAAGAAATCAAAACTGGGCAAAATGTTTCGGGTCAGTATTTAGGTGTTTGGAAAATGTCTTCGAAGGTGTCGCGTGCTGTTGCCATTGCATTAGCCGGACCAATTCTTGAAGCGGCTACTAATACACAAGTGCTAGCTAATTATTTTGGTTGGGGAGTCGGGTTATTTTTTATTCTAGCGGCTTTAGTTATGGCCATTCCAATTAAAGCGTCCGAGCTTTAATCTTTGTCGTTACGATTGCGATAAGCAAAAAAAGCCAGAGAGCCTACAGAAATTCCAAAAAACAACCAAACCCACACAACGCTGATCTCGTCAGGCTGCTCGGCCGATTCGAGTCCAAAATAGTAAACTGCAATTTTCAATACAACCATCGATTGAAAAAAAGCCCATGCATATTTAAACAATTTCCAAAATATCTGTTGTTCTTCGGTTTGTTTAACTTTTGGTTTTTTAGAAATGGTCTTAAAACCCCATTGATTGGATTGCGTAAAATTACGAATGACATGGGCCCAAGGGGTGTCACTCGTCAGGTTTTCAGAAAGCTTCTCGGATGCTTTTTTAGTTATTTCTAAGCGATCTTCGTTGCTAAAATAGCCATTTAAATGAGTCGTTAAATCCATCCAGTATGTTTTTGATATATGGACCACGAGTTCGTGCTCCCTTGGCTCATGGCTACACGAATCAACAAAATAATCTGAGAATTCTTTTTCCGTTTTCACTCACACTTGTGTATCATAATTTTTGTTATATGCAAACAACTCAGCACGCACCTAGAAATCCCTATTTCAATATTCCAATAAGCCTATTTTTAGGTTTAGTTATTGGAGCTTTAACTTTATTGTTTATCTATACCTTGTCAGCTATTGACAGTTATCAAGGTGAACTCAACGCTGCAGTTCCTTACCATTTAGCATTAATACCTTTAGTTATAGTTTTAATTAATTTGGCTAAACGTAATACTCTTTATTTTCCATTTAAAGTGGCCGATTTGAGAGGCGAAGTCTCTTCGCATTTTTGGAGCCCAATAATGGCGCCATTGCACTTTATTGGAACTTGTCTTAGTCATCTTTCGGGTGTGAGTGTGGGGCGCGAAGGTGCTGCAGTAATGTTTTCTGCAGGCATCGTAAGGCTTTTTAGAATGTCGTGGCTTTATTGGGGTCCTATTGCGACTACAATTGGTTTTTCGGCAGTTGTCGGGCAGTACTGGGTGGCGCCATTTTTTATTAGCGAAATGTTTGATCGCTCAACACTACTTCAAAAAATATATGCCTTTATGGGCTCTATTGTAGCGGTTTTACTAATTCAGAGCTTTAAACCTGAAAGTTTATTTCATGCAGTTAGTTTTACAACAGACATGGGCTTCTTTAAAAAATTAGTTTTCTTTTTCTTATTTGCGGCCTGTGCAGGGTTAATAATTCGTGTGTATAAAAAACTGTATAAAGTATTCAGCGACTATTTCAAAAAAAGTAGTATGTGGTTTAAAGTTTTTGTAGCTTTTCTTTTAGCGGTCTTTTTATTTACGCCTGAATTCAGAAAATTTCAAAGTTTAGGAATTTTACAAATTACTAATTTAGAACTGCTCCAGTCTTCATTTTTGGATGTAGCAGCAAAATTATTTTTAACCTTAATTTCAACGTCTCTAGGTTTTATGGGTGGGGAGTTTATACCTCTGATTTATGCGGGAGTTCACTTCGGGCACAGTTTCTTTAACTCGTTCGGTTACAGCGCTGTTTTAGGCTCTGGGCTTGCGGCTTACCTCTTTTTCGCTGCTGGAACCCGCTTCAAATGGACTAGTTATATACTCCTTCTCGGTTTAATGGGCTTTGGCTGGTGGTTTTGGGGTTATTTCGTCATTTCTACCGCTATCAGCTTTTCTGGCCCCCTTAGTCTCTATAAAAAAGAAACTGTGAATTAGGACCTAAATGCTTTTGACAGCATAAAAAATGCACATTTATAATTTTAATATGAAAACTTCTATAAAATTATCTTCTGCTTTAATCGTGTTAAGTTTAGTGTCGAGCTGTTCAAAAAAAACAGACAACGACATAAATGCTTTTGCAAAGCCTGGTAGTAAGCCTCAGGTGATTGATTACTTAAGAGGCAAAACAAG
>JBEBIK010000003.1:0-29381 GCA_040080445.1 Pseudobdellovibrio sp. | reverse complement strand
TGTACCGGAAAGCCGGGTACTACATCGCCATGATACATTCTAAAGCCATCTTTTTCGCGAAAGTCTTCGCCGAGATTTCTGCCTTTAAGAACTTCAGGCGTAAGACCTAATTCAGGTGTGCCTCTGGGGTAGAAATCGAGATGATGTACACAAAATAAAAAAGGCTCTTGAGTCACCCACTGAAAACCAAGCGGAAAGCGTTTTTTAATCATTACTTTTCCTTTTAGAGAATATCTGAGGTTCATTCTTAGATTTACGAACGCTGGCGCGTTTTTTCCATTGAAATTTTGCAAGGCTGAGTTGCCCGTCGCTGGCTAAAACAATTCCTTCGTTTTCTAAATTCTTTTTTTGCTTACGAAAATTGTGAGTGCCTACTTCAAAAGAGATTTTACCTTTTGAATTGATAACTCGGTGCCAAGGTAATTTATAAGTGGTCGAGCAAGAATGTAATATCCAAGCCACGCCCCGAGACCCCTGAGGCTTTCCTGCCAGCTCTGCAATTTGCTTGTAGGTTGCAACTTGGCCAGCAGGAATTTTATTAATTTGCTGCATGACCTTTTTAGTAAATTCAGAAATTTGGATAATGCTCATGAGGCGTAAAAACTGAAGCTTACTGCTTGTAAGGCATCGCGCCTAAATAATCTTTTTTACCAATCTCAACACCGTTGTGTCTTAAAATTTGGTAAGCTAAAGAAATATGAAAATATATATTCGGGATTGAGTGCTGAGTTAAGTACTCGTGGCCCATTAAGTATTTACCTTCCCAACGCGGCATACTTACTTTTTTCTCGGCAGCTCCTGCGAAGTCAGCTTCAGAAACAGAATTAATAAAAGCTAAAGTTTCTGTAATGCGAGTTCTTAAGTGAGCCAAAGTAGATTCTTTGTCGTCGTGAACGGGAGCATCTTTACCAGTTAATTTAGAAACACAAATTTTTGCTGAATCACATGCTATTTGTACTTGGCGAATTAAATTGAATTGATCGGGAGCTAAACGTGAGTTTAATAAAACTTCGACTTCAATTTTTTTAGCTTCGCAAAACGGAACAGCTTTAGCTAAAATTGTATCTAAGTTTTTAAGCATTTTCGAAAACTGCGGTACTGTTAGTTCATAAATCATATAATTCTCCTGTAAAAAAATTAACGTACTTCATCTAGGCAAAAATCTCTATAAGTATATGAAATTGCACATTTATTTGGCACTATTGACAAGTATTTTGACTTGATTTATATTACACCTATTGGTTAATTAACCGATAGGTGTAATATGAAACAAAGCTCTAGCAAATTAGATCTAACTTTTACCGCTTTGGCAGACCCTACTCGTCGGGCCATCTTAGCTAAGCTCTCTTTGGGCGAAGCAACGGTACAAGAACTTTCAAAACCTTTTGAAATTTCCGCACCTGCCATTACAAAACATTTAAAAGTTTTAGAAAAAGCTGGACTCATTTCTCGCGCTCGCGATGCCCAGTGGCGACCTTGCCGTCTTGAAACTGAAGCCCTAAAAGACGCTTCGGACTGGATTGAAGAATATAGAAAAATCTGGGAAGACAGCTTCGACCGCTTAGACGAATATTTAAAAACTATGACTCAAAAAAAAGGAAAGAAAAATGGCCGCAAAAAATAAACCTAACGAACTCTATATAACACGAATGTACGATGCTCCTGTAAAAATGGTATGGGATGCTTGGGTAAACCCAGATAAAGTTGGCAAATGGTGGGGACCACGTGGTTTTACAATTACGACTAAAAGCAAAGACGTTAGAACTGGTGGAAGTTGGGTCTACACTATGCACGGACCAGATGGCGTTGATTGGCCTAATCACACTGTTTATCATGAAGTCGAAAAATACTCTCACATGATTTACGACCATGGTGGCAATGCAGATCAGCCTCCTTTATTTCGTGTAACAGTTTATTTTAAAGAAGTTAATGGCAAAACTAAAATGGATATGACCATGACTTTAGCTACGCCAGAAAAAGCTCAAGAAATTAAAAAATTCATTAAACAAGCTGGCGGAAATTCAACTTGGGATAGATTGGCCGAATTTTTATCACCTGTTGATAATTTTGTTATTAACCGCAGCTTCGAAGCGCCCATTGAAACGGTATTTGAAATGTGGAGCAACCCAAATCATCTTTCGCAATGGTTAGCGCCAACAGGCTTTACGATGAATAACACTCAAGCAGATGTTGATGCCGGTGGTACTTTGGCTTACTCAATGAGTGGTAATGGCGTTACGATGTATGGTAAAATTAATTACAAAGAAATCACAAAACCTAATCGTCTAGTTTACACTCAAATTTTTTGCGACAAAGACGGCAATATTTCTCGTCATCCGATGGCACCAACGTGGCCTGAAACCATGCTAACCACGGTTATTTTTACAGAAGAAGAGAACAACTCAACACGAGTAACAATTACTTGGGAAGTTTACGGCGACGCGACTTCTGCTGAACGTGAAACATTCCACACAGCCAAGGCCGGAATGACGCAAGGCTGGACAGGTAGCTTCGATAAATTTGAAGATTATTTAAGACAAAATCTGAGTTAATTGCGACATACTGATTTTAAAGAACAAGGTGCACACCAAGATTATCGTGCAATTACTGTTAGTGTAGAATTTTAGAAAATCTATCTTAAGTGTACCAATAGGCCCAAGCGATTAAAATTCCTTGAGCTGGTAACCTTGCAATTAAAAGCCAACTTGGCAAAGTACTAAATACCGTTTCGCGCGCTTGAAACATATAATAATTGGCTGGAAAAATTGCTACGAGCAAAGCGATGACTCCCCAAGCAGCTAAGGCGCGAGTTGTAGGAAATAAAAGTAAAATAGCCAAAACAATTTCGGCCAAGCCACTTAAGTAATTAAGATTTTCGTGCCAAGGTAAATATGGCGGCATCATTTTTAAATAAAATCCTGGGTTCCAAAAATGATTAATGCCGCCTACTAGATAAAAAGCCGACATGAGGTAAAGCAAAGCTGTTTTCATATTAATACCGCAATTCCTTCATACATATATCCCATTAACTTTGGCGACTTTTCATTATAGTAATTATTTATACTTTTAATTTTAAAACCAGCAACCTTAAGCTGCTCAGTCGTATTTACAGTGAGCGAACATCCGCAGGCCTCAATGTTTTGAACTGGGTCTAAACGTTTTTGCCATTTTGCAATGTGAGCTTCATGGCTAAGGCCGTGTTCTAAAAAAATTAATTGTCCTGATTTTTTCATCACTCTTTTAATTTCAGACAAAGCAGCGGGCAAATTAGATATGCTACAAAAAGTTAATGTACTTACTACTGTATCAAATGTTTCGTTTTCGTATGGAAGACTTTCAGCACTAGCTAAACTGAAATCAATTTTTATACGGTGGTTTGAGTGCTGTGCCATAAGTTGTACTTGCATACCTGGATTTGGGTCTACGGCTACGATCTCATTAATATGCGATGGGTAAAACTTAAGATTTAAACCGGTTCCGATGCCCACTTCTAAACATTTGCCATGTGCTGCTTTTAAAAGCGAAGCTCTTTGAATAACAAAAGAGTTTCTGCGCATCAGAATATCGAATATTTTCGGAAAAATAAATTCAGAATAAAATTTCAAAAACTATCTAGTGCCAAATGTAAGCGCGATAGCTATTGTGATTATAAGTGGAATAGCCGTATAGATTACAAACGGAGCCATTTCTTTAACAGCTTCTTCTAGGTTCTTAGCTTTTTTTTCTTGTTCCATAATTTGCTCCTTAGAATAGATTAATTGCACTGGTGCCAATGTCAATAGTGGGCACTAACTTTAATGATGCAAAAACACCAAAAAACAATAATATATACGCATGTACAAGCTGCGCGATTACCAACAACAGGCCGTAAATAACACGATCAAATTTTTTCAAAAAAAACGCGAGCCAGCTGTTATCGTTTTGCCTACGGGCGCTGGCAAAAGTTTAGTTATTGCAGAACTTGCACGCATTGCTAAGGGCCGCGTATTAGTTTTAGCGCACGTTAAAGAACTCGTTGAACAGAATTACGTAAAATATAAAAGCTATGGTCTTGATGCCGGAATATTTTCGGCCAGTCTCGGAAAAAAAGATTGGGACCAAAAAGCTATTTTTGGAAGCGTACAGTCGGTGGCGCGTGCACCAGACGATTTTTTTAATAACTTTTCGTTACTAGTTATTGATGAATGTCACCGCGTAGCCGAAGAGGGCGATACGCAATATCAAGATGTTATTAAAAAACTTTCAGATAGAAACCCAGAATTATGTATTTTAGGTCTTACCGCTACACCTTATCGCTTGGGTGTGGGTTGGATTTATGAATTTTCACAACTTGGTGAAATAAAAAGCGACAAAAAAAAGTTCTTTAAACACTGTGTTTATGAGCTTCCGCTATCGTACATGATTAAAAATAAATACTTAACCACTCCTGTTAAAGTTGATATTCCAGTCACCTGCTATGATTTTTCTGAGTTAACAGAAAAAGGCAGTTCTTACACTACGGCCGATGTCGAAGAAATTTTAAAAAGCCAAAAGCGCCTTACTCCTTTTATTATTAAAAATATTATCGACATCACTGATAAATTTGAACGCAAAGGTGTCATGATTTTTAGCGCCTCTGTTAAGCACGCCGAAGAAATTATGACCTACCTACCGCCTGAAGACTCAAGAATAGTTTTGGGCGATACCGAAATGAAAGACCGCAACCAGATTATTGAAGATTTTAAAAATAAAAAATTTAAATATCTCGTTAATGTTTCTGTTTTAACTACGGGCTTTGATGCTCCTCATGTGGATGTTATTGCACTGTTGCGTCCTACTGAATCTAATTCTCTTTATCAACAAATCGTAGGCCGTGGCCTCAGGCTATCAGCCGATAAAAAAGACTGTTATGTTTTAGACTACACTGGTATGGGCCACGATATTTATGCTCCCGAAATTAACGACAAACGCCCGCGTAAAGATACAGTGCAAGTAACTGTGCCCTGCCCTAAGTGCGATTTCGAAAATAATTTCTGGGGCTACGCAGACGAAGATGGAATTGTGTACGAACACTTTGGACGAAAGTGCAAAGGTGCAACTCAAGACCCTGCTACGCTGGTTATTACTCCTTGCGGTTATCGCTTCAGACTTAAAATTTGCCATGTCTGCGGTGCCGAAAATGACATAACCGCCAAGGCTTGCGAAAAATGCAGGGCTGAGCTCATTGATGCTGATGCAAAATTAAAACAAGCCAGACTTTCAAAAAACTTTCATGTGCTGACGCCTGATAAAATTACTTTTGAAGAGCGCAAAGATAAAACTGGTAGCCCTTATCTCGAAATTAGATACTACGACTTAGATGCCGAATATGTGAGTGAGGCTCACTTCTTTAGTAATGCCTCTTCAATTAAAAAGTTTAATATTAACTTCTTAAGATCTCACTTAAGAAAACCCGAATTAGCCGTTGAGTTTACCACTCCGCAAGAAGTGGTAAAGTATCAAAAGCTTTTTAGGCTTCCTTCGTTTGTTATTGCTCGCAAGCAAGATAAGTTTTGGAAAATTACAGAAAAAGTTTTTGCTGAAGAGTTGTAATCTATATTGCCACTTGAGTGCCAACCTCAATCACGCGATTCTTTGGCAGCTCAAAATACTGCGTAGCTGGCAGCTCATTTCTAAACATAAAAGAAAACAATTTTTCACGCCAAAGGGCCATGCCCTCAAGCTCGGTTGCAAAAATGTTTTCTCGTCCAATAAAGAAACTAGCTTTGTCTTTGTCAAAAATGGAATTGGCTTCTTTAATACTGTCAAAAACTTCGGGAATATTAGGTTTTTCTAAATATCCATAATTGATTGTGAGCTGATAACAATTTTTATTAACTTCGGTGTACTGGTAGCGCTCTTCAAGTGACAAATGCGGTTTACTTTTAATTAAAACTGATACAAAAATTAAATTTTTTGGTACGGCTTTTAAATGCTCAGCCGTTTGTACTAAAGCCAGCGGGGTAGACGATAAACTTCGGGTCATAAAAACGCCAATGCCTTCAGAGCGATGAATTTTTTCGTCTTCAATTTTTTTAAAAAATAAATCTAAGGGCATTTGTTTTTCAGCAAGCTTGGCTGCTAAGATTTCTCGGCCTCTTTTCCAAGTCGACATATACACAAAGCCAGCAACCCCTACTAATATCGGGAACCACCCGCCATCTACAATTTTTAGTAAATTCGCCCCTAAAAATCCCAAATCTATTATAGCAAAAACAGTACACATCGCGGTTACTGCATATATATTCCAATTCCATCTGTAAACAGCAACAATGTAAAACAATAGAGTCGTAATAATCATAGTAAGTGTTACAGCAATACCATATGCAGCTGCCAAATTACTTGAGGTTTTAAATGTTAGAACTAATAAAATACAACCTATCATTAAAAGATAATTTATATTTTTAATATATATTTGCCCGAATTCTTTTTCTGAAGTGTGTGAAATAAACAGTCTCGGTAAATATCCCTGCTGCACGGCTTGCATCGAAATAGAAAAAACTCCCGTAATTAAGGCTTGCGAGGCTATAGTCGTTGCTAAAGTTGCCAATATGACCAACGGAAATAAAAACCAAGAAGGTGCCATTGAGTAAAATGGGTTAACTATTCCTGCAGGATTGCTAAGTAAAAAGCTTCCTTGTCCAAAATAGTTAAGCAGTAAACATGGGAGCACCACAAAAAACCAAGCTCTACGTATTGGCTCTAAGCCGAAGTGACCCAAATCAGAGTAAAGAGCCTCTCCACCAGTCACCACTAAAAATACTGACCCCAAAACAACAAAACCAACAAAGGAGTTAAGTAAAAAGAATTGATACGCATAGTAGGGGTTTATCGCTTTTAAAATCTCTAAATTTAATACAATATTATAAGCACCCAAAGCGCCCATAACTAAAAACCACGCTAAGGTTACAGGACCAAATATTTTTCCGACAGAGCCTGTGCCTTTTTTTTGTATCGAAAACAATAAGACCAAAATTATAATCGTAATTGGAATTATGTAGGGGTTAAAAAGTGGAGTAATTATACTTAGTCCTTCTACGGCACTAAGTATGGAAATAGCAGGTGTTATAATTCCATCACCATATAAAAATGCAGCTCCAAAAACTCCAATTAATACCAGAATAGTTTTTGCATTTTCAGAAAGCTGATTTGTAGATTTAGACTTAATTAACGAAGTTAAGGCAAGTATTCCACCTTCGCCGCTATCGTCAGCTCTTAAAATAAAAGCTAAATATTTAACTGAAATTACAACAATTAACGACCAGAAAACTAAAGATAAAATTCCCATGATATTTTCTGGAGTAGGAAGTAAGTGCGAGTGATGAAACGCTTCTTTTAGTGCATACAAAGGGCTTGTGCCAATGTCGCCGTATACAACACCAAGTGCTGCAAGCGTTAATAATAATTTGTATTTAGTCGTTTGTGGTTGTGCAGATGAACTCATATCAAGAACTATATACTCAGCTCTGTTTTGTGCCAATAAAATTCTAAATGCAATCAACCAAACATCTTGGGTTTAGCTGATTTAGCTCTTTCTTTTGGGCGCAGCTGAACTTCAGATTGAAGCTTCAAAGCTACATTACCAGCTAGAGATTCTACAAAAAAAGCTGGGTTAGCTGCCGAGCCATTTCGTTTAATGGCCTTGCCTTTAATTGTTTTTGTAATGGGCTCTAAATGAACTTCTTTAACAAAACCTTCAATAAAGCGACCCATCCATTTCCATTGAACTTCTGTTCCAACTACGATTTTAGATTGTTTTTTCATTTCCACCCCTTTGTCGAGCCATCCATTCTTTGGCGACTACATTTAAATCTGAGCTCTGAGTGTTCTACATTTATACTATGTTTTAATTGTCCTTGAGATGTGGCGCGCTTTCTCCAGCGAGCGTAGGCTTTGGCATCTAATTGAGTTCGCATGAATTTAACGACTTCATTTGCTGTTAAACCAAATTGCTCTTTGATTGAATCGAAAGTGCTGCGGTCTTCCCACGCCATGCGAACAATGCGATCTGCATCTTCTTGAGAGAAATTCTTCCATTCTTTTCGTTTACTGGCTGATATTGACATCACTCACCTTTAAATTTTGAAAAACAAAATAAGCTAATAGTATTAAACGCATGCTCCATATAAAAGTTCGTGGCCAATTGGTTAACACCAACCTATCAATAATATTTAAATTCATTGAACCAGATATTGAATTATGAAGAGGTACACTTAGAAAAAAGGTACAAGCCCAAATCAAAAGCAATGTAACTATGTTGACCAAAAATAATTTTGAATACGAAGACTGAATCACTAAACTAATTGCCGTTACAAGTTCTAACAACATTACCGGAAGCACAATAAAAGTTATATTTCTAGAGTGAAATATATGAAAATTTTTAAACTGATCTTCAGCTATAAATTTAAAAGCTGGGTAATGAAGTAACTGAACAGTCCAAATAAGACCCGTCATAAAAGCACAACTTATTAATTGCAGAATAAGCAGAATTAAAAAATTACTCATTCAAAATATTTTCGGCTAGTAGCGAGCTTAAACCAATTTGAGCCATTTGAATCATTAAACCCATTTGCTGAAGGCGATCCGAGTTTAAAGACCCGTTATCTGAAATTTCTCGACTGAGCTCTAAATGGCTTTTTTGAATTTTATCTATCATGGGTTTTTCGCGACGTTTTAAAACTCCATGTATAATTTCTGTAAGACCTTCTTCGGCTTGGTATCTTTTTGTTTTTGAATTTTCACTCTTGGTTTGTTTAATTAAACCCTCTGCTTCAAGTTCTTTAATGGCCGGGCTAACGAGCGCTTTTGATACGTTTAGTAACTTACCAATTTCATTTCCTGAAACAGGCTCTTTAGCTAAGTATACTATAGACCAAATTTCACCGTGTATCTTGCGAAAGCCCCAATAACGTATAAAGTGGCCTACGCCAGTCGATAATTTTTGAAGTGCTAATAGTTCTTGCTTTTTCATATAGTTCATACTACTATGAACTATATCGGAGAATCAACATGAAAAACACTATAGGAGCTATATACTTTGATGGACTTTGCGTGCTGTGTTCCACTGAAATTAACCATTACCGAAAACAAGATGGGTCGGATAAATTTTCATTTATTGATATAACAGACCCCTCTTTTAAAGCAGAATCACATGGCATCGACCCATTTTTGGCCCACAAAGTAATGCACGTTCGCGACACCAATGGAAACTTACAAACAGGTGTTGATGCTTTTAGAGCTATTTGGCGCGAAATTCCAAAGTATCAATTTTTATATAATTTATCAGAAAAAGCCGCTGTACGTAGTGTTCTAGAACTAGGCTACAAAGCTTTTGTAAAAGTTCGCCCTTATTTACCAAGAAAAAAAGCCGATTGCTCTGCAAGTCCATTTTGCGAGGTGCAAAACAAATGAAATCAATTTTAATTGCAATACTTGTTTTTTCAATTTTCGGCTGCAGCACCACTGGAGATAAAATGATTACTGTTCAAAAAGTAGAAATAGAAAAGTTTATGGGAGATTGGTACGTACTAGCCGGACGATTTACCTTTTTAGAAGTCGACGTACACAATGGCTTAGAAAAATACACTTGGAATGAAGCCGATCAGCGCATTGATGTGGATTTTACTTATAATAAAGGATATTTAACAGGTCCTAAAAAATCGATACCGCAAAAAGCTTATATATATATTCAAGAAACAAAAGCCCATTGGAAAGTTTCGCCACTGTGGCCCTTTAAGTTTGATTATCTTGTTGTTGAGTTAGACGAAAATTATCGCTGGACTGCGATTGGAGTACCAGATCAAAAGTATTTATGGATTATGGCACGCGACTGGAAAAACCCCGAAGCTATAATTCAAGAAGCCGTGAAGCGTCTAGAAGCCAAAGGTTACGATAGCAAAAACTTAGTTCGCGTTCCACAGCAGTGGCCTTAGAAATATACTAAATCTTATAAGAGCCCTTTTTCAAAAAATCTAAGCCACCTTTAAGCGCTGCAACTTGAGCTTCGATACAAATAGCATCTGTTGCTCTTGGGCTATCAGGGTAAACTTCGGTCGTCGTAATGTACTCAGCATTTGAAAAACCACCGCAAAGAAATAATTTTTTCTTGTCGTAGTTAATAACACCTTCTTGTTCTAATGGGTCGCCAATGAGAGTTCCGTCTTTATCAGCAGGAGCTATGTGAGTCACTTCACGTACTCGGTCAATAATAGCTTTTTGAAATTCTGGCTGAGGTTTAGCCGAATCACCAACTAAATAAAAACCATCTGGGATTTCTGAAAATTTACTCATGGGTTTACCGTCTCGGAGAGCTAACATAGGTCTAAATATAGAATTATCGGTATCTGTGGTTTCGTGCAAATCTAAATGGGCATAAACTTCTACAGCTTGTGAGTTCATAGCAGCTAAAAAAAGACTACACTCTTCTGCAGGGCTGTTGGCTTTAAAAGATCTGTTAGGGTCTAGGGCTTGCGGGTTCCAGCGATTAATTGTTTCGTAAGCCCAAGGGCTAATACACGGAAAACAAATAAAATTAAAATTGGCTACGAAGTTTTGAACTTCATTTTGCATGAAGTCCAAGGCTCCGTGCACTCCGCTGGTTTCATATCCGTGAACGCCACCAGTTATTAAAATGGTTTTTTTATTTTTATCAAAATTGTGTGATTTAATACAATAAAGAGGATAGCGATCAGGGTTGTACGAAAGATTCCCATAAGAAATAACATCTAAGCTCGATTTTAGTTTTTCAATTTTAGTAAGTACGTCATCTTTGTAAGAACGCTTAATCGTTTGCTCTTTGAGCCAAGCTGCTTTTTCTTCTTGGCCCCAAGGTTGTTTTTTTATCATGCTATTCATAACATCATGTTACATTTTTATTTAAAAACTGTAATCGAAAAAACAATTAGTCATTCCTAGTCACAAAATGTTAAGCTCAAAGCTATGAAAAAATCTTTTAGCTTAACCTCACCTAAACACAAACCTGATCGTCAGATTGAATTCGTAAAACATGAAATCAATAAATACATCGCCCGCGAACGTCGCAAACCCGTTACAACTGGTATAGATTTTTGGGATTTTGACTGTAAATGTGGAGCCGACGAAAAATCGGCTATTAAGACTCACGTATCTGAAATCGGAAAAGCTATCGATAAAGTAGCAGCTACGAACGTAACTGCTGTTTATATAGAAATTTTAGCAAAACCCGCAAAGCGCACTAAAAAAATCAAAGACGACTATGACGGCGACGGCTTATAAGCCGCGTTTTGCTAATTCGCCTGTTAAATACTTTTGAAATTTATCAGTTGTGGGTTGCACACAAGTTCCATCTGGCTCAATGCGTGTTACCCATTTAACCAAGTGATTCATGTAAGACGTAATTTCTTTAAAACCTGTAGGACCATTACGCAAATCTGTTTGAAATTGAAAGAAACGAACTTGAAAGCCAGCATCGCGTAATTTTACGTAATCAGCAGGAGGGTTTTGAAGAATAGCTCTTAAGCGGTAATAACCTTTTGCCCAGCACTCGATGTTTCCATCATTAACTACTGAACTTCCGCCTTCATAATTTAATACGCGTGGCTCAGTTCCATTAGCAGCAGATAAATCACCATATTTATAAGTTTCGCCGTCAGCTGTTTGGCCTAATTCCCAAGCACCAAGATTAATTACTTTACCAGTAGTACCTAAAGCAGCAGGAGTTGGCTCAGTTGGAAGTACTGGACAATGGCTTACATCAACATCAGCTGCGTTTAAATCTTGTCCAACAAGGCAGTTGTCTTCGTTAAATATAACCTGAGGAGCATCAAGCTGGGCTTGAGTTTCAAAAGACACCACTAATAACGCCGCCATTAACATTTTCATATAAACTCCTTAAAGTAAGTGGGTTTTATATAACGAGATTTAACAGTTTCGCAAGCATTAGCTTAATACCAATTTTTTAATGTATTCCAGCCCTCAACGTCAGCCACCTGCTTATAGTCATAAACGGATATACCTGCCTTTAAATCGCGAAAGCTCTACGTGCACCACTGGAAGAGTGCGGCGGCTTACAAACTTAATAAACGAATTTCCCGCACTACCCGCCCATTTTGGTGAAAAATATTCAGTGCCGTATTCGGCTGCCCACTGCTGCCAGATGAGTTCAGTAACCAAATAAGTCAGTTTTTTTGGGCCTTTAAAATTTAGAATTGTGTCCAGATCCAAACCTGTTTTATCTTTTATGAACTGACTAGAAAACAAAGTACCATCGCTTTTGGCTGGCCACGTTTGCACCAAATATGAAGCTTTCTTGTGAGCAGCAGCACCAGAGTTCTTAATCCCTATTAAATCAGTAAGGCCCTGAGCCCGAAAATCAAGCCAGTCTTGATCTCCCAACTTAGCGTTAGGATATAGCTTAGCAAAAATTTTATTGGCTTCTGGATTGTAGTCTGGCTGCAAATTCCAATTGTAGTCTATCATAGGCTCCATAGCCTCGAGCGCGTCGACCTGGTAGTAGCAGTACCGAAGTTAGTAAAATAGCTAAACCTAAATAATTTATTTTTTTAATCACTGAGCTGCAGTTGCAGAATACAGGCCGCAATTAATTTAGTTAATTCTGAATTAAGTATTTTAAGCGCGATCTGTGGCTACACACTGGAGTTTGCGAGGCAAATATCCCGAGGAGTTAAGACTCAAGTGGTGTAAATGGTCAAACTTAAAATCAATTTAAATATTTTAATTTTATTTTTTAAAGTGATTTTACCAAGTTTTCAATGGCTTAGATTGCCTCGTCTTGAGAAAGGTTTACGCGTTCAATTTTTACTACTTAAGCTTTTAAAAATCATTCCGATAAATTACCACTTGCAGCCGATAGTCTCCTGAAAAGAGAGTCGGTATTTAGAAGGTTCGAAACTTCTGCGGGTAAATAATCAGGAGGAACGTGTGATTAAAGTTATCCGAAGACACTATGTTAGATTGGAATTAGTGAATCTCCCAGGTACAGCACCACCCCAATAAAATATTCTCTTAAACTTCGGAAAAGTTAAAAAACGCTGGGAATAACCTGGCGTTTTTGTTTTTTTATCTCAGTGTGATTCATACTTATCAAAAAATAGATTCACTTTGAAACTCAAAACGAAATTTTTCATTTAATCGTTAAACATTTGGTATCATTAAACTATGTGGACGTTTAAGGGATCAAAAAATTTAACTGGAACTATAATTGCAATAATGATGCTTTTTATAATTTCAGGCTGTCTTTTAGACGGAACTGAAACTGGCACTGAAAGCGGTTCTACAGTAGTTAGTGACCCAAATCCTCCTGAAAATCCCACTGATCCTGTTCGTAATATTTGTGACCCCTTTCAAACCAACTCTCCACAAGCTCGCGATCGAGGGCTCGTAGGCAATCTCCTTTACCTCACAGATGATCAGCCTCGCTACAATAATATTACCGATATTATTAATAATGCTGCACCTATAAGCACAGAATTTAATACCAATAGTTATTGGATTGGCGCCACCAACGAGTTTACTTATCTATCAGGGCCAACTGCCTCACTTAAATTTTACCGAGCCACAGTCGATGCTTCGATGAATCTTATTGCTGGTCCCACTCAAATACCTGTGGTTGGAACAATACCTGTTCCTATAGACCCTGCCCCTCATGGAGCAACAAATAAAATTGTTTATCCTGGAATGTACAATCCAGGCGGTGGATTTGTAAAAAGTATTTTTATAATGAATTTATCAGACAGCACAAGCTTAGTGGGTCTTTCTCTGGGGCGAGATCGCACTGGGGCTACTATCATTTGTAATAGTGACTGCTCAAATATTGATGAGAATGATCCAAAGATTTCCCCAGATGGAACCAAGGTCGCATTTATGAGACGAGCCAAAGATTCTGGCGCAAATGGTTTCGGTTTTCATATTTTTGTAGTTCCTGTGGCTAGCCCTCTTAGCGAAGTAGACATTTCTTATTCTACTATTGGCGCCGATATTTCAAAAAATGAAGTTTTGCCCGAATGGATCAACAACGACACCTTGGTGTTTTCAACCATCGATATAATTACGTCTACGAACTATACAAAAGAAGTTTACACGATGAAAAGTGATGGCACTCTACGAACCAAAATTCCGCTTCCAAGTGGTTTCAAATATAGCGATGTTTTTCCGTTTGTCGATGGCACAGGAAAACAGCGACTAGTTATCTCCGCAGAAAAAATTGGCGCCACCTGCTTATGATTTTTGAGCAACAATTCTCTTGTGAGAAATATATTAGGTTATAATCTAACGACCAATAAAGCAGTATACTGAACCAAAGTAAGTTCTACTTTTTAAACTTTAAAATTTCTGTTTTCACGTTTTCTAAATTTTGAAATTGATTTGCTAAAATAAATTGTCGAAACCCTTCATGGTCAGGTTTAGATTTAATAGATTTAGCCCATTTTGGCAAATAGGCCTCTGTTGTAAATTGATTTTCCCATTCTTCGTCAGTTACTCTAATTAAAATAACCACTGATTTATTTCGACCATCACCAACATCTACATCTTCGATAGCAATATTTCCGATATTTTTCCACCCTACAAATATAAATTGGTCGATGGTAGAGAGTTTTAATTTTTTCAATACAGAGTGCTGAACACGAAAATAACAGCCATCTTCATCTACAACTAAACTGACCCACCTGTACCAAACCTGCTGACGTGTAGAAATAAAGAAAAAACCTGCTATTAAACATATAAGTAAAAAGACAACCCATGTTGGTGCAGGTGTTACGTAAACTGAATGATAAAGTAAATATAAACAACCAAGCTGAAATATAATCATTATTGTAATAATGAAAAACTGTAACCACTGTGGTGTAGCCAAAGTGTAATGAGCTTTTTTAATATTTGGAAAGTTTTTAGGTAATTTCATAAATCATCAATCCTTGCTAATTCCAGCCCACTTTAAAGCCTCATTGCGGTCAGCAAAGGAGTAAAACTCAACTACTTTCGTGCTCTGAAAAGTAAAGACATCTGTGACTTGTCCATCAATCCAATCCGTCTTATTTTTGAGTCTCACCCTCACATAAACGAACACAACAACTTTATTATCTACAATTGTAAATTTCTCTGGCTCGCAACTGCCTTCAGTCCATGTATCTCGCCCTTGCGAAAAGTTAGTCTTCAGCTCTTCGAGACCATGATAACGGCCTCCGAATGTTTCAAATCGCTCTATCTTCGTATCAAAGAAATTAAGATAGGCTGAAACATCGTTTTGGTTAAGAGCGGCGTAAATTTTTTTTACCGTATCTAATTTATAATTAGAGTTCAGTTCTTCATTTGCCATACGCATTCCTCATAACGGAGAGAAAAATGGTGGAGGCGATTCCTCACCTCCAATTCCTAGATATTACTTAAATAAATTTTAAGAGTCCAAGTAAAGTCTAAATTAGCGTAGTATTTTTTGATGATATCGACGCTGAGACCTTGAGAAATAAAGATAAACTGCGATTAAGGCTTTTACCAAGTGTGAAAAGTTTTATCCTCAAAAAGTAACTTGGTCAGCCCATTGGCATTTTGCTCATGTCCATATACAGCACATTCCAACGGTGGCCATCTAAATCAGAAAATCCACAACCATACATCCAACCGTCTTTATAGCCTGGTTTTGCGTATAGACTTCCGCCAGCTTCAACTGCTTTTTGAGCCAGTTCATCAACTTCTTTTGGAGATGCTGCACCAATCGAAAATAGCACTTCATTGGACTGACTTGTATTAGTGATTAAATGCCCGCCAATGAATCCTTGAAATAAATTCTCCGTGAACAAATTCAAGACTGTATTTTTATTACCAATAAATAGGCTCACCATATGAGGTGCCTGGTGACGATCATTTATTGTAAAGCCAAGTTTAATAAAAAATTCTTTAGCCTTAGGTAAATTTTTTGAAGATAGGTTAATCCAAAATTCATTTTGCATTATTTTTTACCAACCGAAACCATGGTTTTAAATCCCCCAAAAATCATACGCTTTCCGTCAAAAGGCATATCTTTCATGAAGCTATTTAGACGCGAATCTGACATCACTTTTTTCATGACTTGGTCTCGGTGCTTTCTCGATTTGTAAGTGATCCATGAGAAGAAAACAATTTCAGTTGGTTTTAATTTTACGCTTCTAGGGAATGATGTCCATTTACCCTTTTTAACATCGTCGGCAATGCACTCATTATAATCAAGCGCACCATGCTCCATCCAAATCTTGCGACCCAATTTTGCCATCTTTAAATAGGCGGCCAATTTTTTTTTATGTACTGGAACTACAAATCCATCTACATACTTTGCCATTTTATTTGCCCTCTACATTCAGTTTAAGTTTGTTAAGACCATTTTCGAACATTCCACCAACGTATTTATCCATATTCATAAACATTAACGTGCAAATCAGTCTGGCAATAAATGGCTGATTCCCAGCTACTGTCCAAGTCATTTGCGTGCTGTCGCCTTGAGGCGTCAGTATAAACTCTGAGTCTTGATTCATTTCCATTGGTTTTGTGTAGGTAATTTTAGTTTTTACCGACTGATTAGGAGTCACACCAACAACTTCAGCTTTTCCAGTTCCCATTTGTCCTGGGCTATCCCAGCTAGAAATTGATCCCACGCCTTCTTCGGGCCCAGAGTAAGTAATTTGAACTTGTGGATCTTGCTCTTTCCAAGGCATCCACGTGTCGGCATTTTTCGTACTAACTAGAAACGGAAAAATAGCCTCTGGCTTTGCGTTTATTACGATATCTCTCTTAATAACATATTCAGCCGGTTTCAAGGCTGCGATTACAACAAAAACTCCCAATATGAGTGCTAATCCTGCCAATATTTTTTTAACCACAAATGCTCCTTTTAAAAATAGTCTTTTTTCTGAAACGAATTCAAAACATGTATTCGAAACTTTACATACTAATTGGTATGTTGTCAAGTTTGTGCATTTTTGATATACTTTAAAAATGAATGCAAAACGACAAAGCCCTAAAAAATCCCGCGACCTCGAAAAATCAAGAAAAGAAATTCTTGAAGTCGCTTTTATGGAAGTCTTTACCAACGGTTTTCAGGGCGTAAGCATTGATGACATAGTTGCCAAAACTAATCTTACTAAAGGAGCTTTTTATCATCAATTTCCGACCAAGCTCGATATGGGGTACGCCTTAGTCGACGAAGTTATTAAACCCATGATCATAAAACGTTGGATCAAACCATTAGAGTCATACAAAAATCCCTTAAATGGAATATTGGCTCAAATGAAAACTTTAATTGGCGAAGCTGATTCAAAACATTTAAAACTGGGCTGTCCGTTGAATAATTTAGTTCAAGAAATGTCTAGTGTAGATAAAGAATTTCATAAACGACTTCAGATTGCTTTAAATCTCTGGGTTGATGAAATGGATCAACATCTTAAGCGCGCTAAAAAGTCAGGATATATAAAGTCCGATGTAAATACTAAGCAAGTGGCCCACTTTGTTGTGATGGCCCACGAAGGTTTCTATGGAATGCTTAAAGGGCTAGATGATCCTAAGATTTTTTCGGCTTTATATGCTTCTTTGAAATTTTACTTTAAAAGTATTTCGCAAAATGCCCGATACGTCTAATTACAGTAACAGCTGTGTAGAACTGAGCTTTAAAAAATGTTGGAGAGTATTTTTTTATACCTAAGATATCGAAATCACTAAGTATATAGTTCTGCTCATACCCTGCTCACAATACTTGTTGCATATTATGCTGAAGTTAAACATACTGAACCAAATGGTTCAGTATGTAAAAACACAACTCGATGAAACTTTTGCGGCTCTTTCGGACTCCACACGGCGTGGAGTTCTCGTCCAGCTTGGGCGAGGAGACGCTTCAATTACAAAACTCGCCGAACAATTTCATATGTCTCTAACAGGCATGAAAAAGCATGTCGGGCTTTTAGAACAAGCGGGCCTTGTAGAAACAGAAAAACTAGGTCGGGTGCGAACCTGCAAGCTCGGACCCCGTCGTCTCGATTCCGAAACGGCTTGGATCGAAAGTTACAAAGAAATGTGGGATAAACGCTTCGACGCACTCGAAATGGTCGTCGAAGAATTAAAACAGCGGAAGGAAAAAAAATGAAACACCAAACAAACGCCGAACGAAAGTCAGATCGTGAGCTCGTATCTTCCCGTATCATCAATGGGCCGTCACACTTGGTTTTTGAGGCATGGACCAACGCTGAGCTTTTTAAAAAGTGGTGGGTGCCGAAATCATTTCCAATAACAATTACTTCATGTGAAATGGATGTTCGTACCGGCGGAACTTACCGTCTTGTATTTAGCGCTGGCGGTCAGGCTGCAGATTTTTTCGGAAAGTATCTCGAAGTAACTCCCTTTTCACGTATAGTTTGGACCAACGACGAAGCCGGAGCAGACAACGCTAACATCACCACAGCGACCTTCGAAGAAGTTAACAACACAACTTTAGTAACTGTGACTGACCTCTACCCTTCAAAAGAAGCACTCGACGAAGCCATTGCCACAGGCTCAAGCGGCGCAATGCCTGAACAGTTGGAGCAGTTGGAACAGTTGATTGTTAAATCTTAGAAATTAAAATAACTTAAAAAGGACTTATGCAAAGAAAGTTAATCATTATATCTTTTTTAACTCTTGATGGAGTCATGCAAGCACCAGGCGGCAAAGACGAAGACACCGAGGGCGGTTTTAAACACGGTGGTTGGCAAATGTCATTTAGTAGAGCCGACGACGACGAAAACACAATGCTCGAAAATCTAAAGCAAGCTGGAGCGCTGCTCTTGGGCCGCAAAACCTACGATAATTTCGCCGCTTACTGGCCAACAACAGGCAAAGATGTTCCGTGGTTCGGCGAGTTTATGAACAGCATCCCTAAATATGTTGCCTCAAAAACTTTGCAAAAAACTGATTGGCAAAACTCTGTTCTATTAGAAAGTAATACAATCGATGCTATTGCGAAATTAAAAAAAGAAAATGGAAAAGATATTTATGTTATAGGGAGTGGCCATCTCTCACAAACTCTAATGCAAAATAATCTTGTAGATGAGTATGTACAGATGATTTATCCGATTACACTCGGAGAAGGAAAACGTCTTTTTCAAAACAACCATCACAAACAAAACTTAGAACTAATAAAATCTAAAATTTCCAAAAATGGTATTCTTGTACTAAACTACAAAGTAAAATGGAGTTAAAATATGATTTCTGAATTAAAAAAAATTGAATGCTGCACCCTATTTGTCGAAAACTTGGCATCAACAAAAGCCTTCTACGAAGATGTTTTCGGATTAAAGGTTATTTTCGAAGATGCGGTTTCGGTAGTTTTGAAGCTCGATAATTTAATGATCAATTTATTACAAATTTCAGAAGCAGCTCAATTGATTGAACCCGCTCAAGTAGCGGCTCCATCTAACGGGTCTCGCTTAGTGTTTACAATTTTAGTGCAGAACGTAGATTCTGTTTGTGAGAAGCTGCAAAAGCACAATGTTAAGCTACTCAATGGGCCCATTAACCGCCTGTGGGGACGTCGAACCGCTGCATTTACAGATCCTGCAGGAAATGCTTGGGAAGTTGCGCAAGAATTTTAGTGTATAACTCCACAAGAAAAATGTCCTGTGAAGCTTAAGAAATTGGTGGAGGTGTCACGAGAACGCCAACCATCTGAAACTACACGTTTAGCTTAGTGGCGAGTCACGAATCGGTCAAATTACTTCGCAAAAATCCATGCTTGAAGACTTTTTTCGTATTTCGACAATGCAGCGATCGCACCTGGCTTAACTACATTGTAATCGAATTTTTTTTCACCAGAAATTGTTAAAGTCCACTTTGGTCCTACGTCTGCAACAGTTACAGTTTCAATTGCTGTTACTGGGTAACTATAAAAATAGACCTTACCCCTTGAAAGGGTCACATCAACAATTTGCTTATCTGTAAAGAAGCCAACCTCAAGTTCATTACCCTCATCTGAACTCACTTGAATAAGACAGTCGATGATTTTTTCTTGTCCGAGAAGACTTTCAAATTTTAAAATAAATTCATCTGTATGATTTGATTCAAAAAGACTTTATAAAACAAAAGAGCTTTTATGAACGAGTACGGCGCTATAAAGAACAAGATGATCCACTCCAAAAACTTATAGATATGATCCATAAAATTCCATTAGAAAAGCTTAGTCTTATTATGGACTTAATCACAACCCTGAAATAGACTTTACAAGGTGTACACCTAATGATACACTTCTATTTAAGGAGGCTTACCATGCAAAGCACTAATCCAAAGCAATTAAGAGCCGAAATGAAAGACTATCTTGATTTGGCAACCAAAGAACCAATTCGCATTCAGCGTCGTGCTGGTGATTCTTTTATCTTAATGAAAGAAAACGCTTACCAAGATATGCAAACTGAAATTCTTTCATTACAAAGACGACTACTTGGAATGAGCGAAATTGTATCTGGCGAAACCTCTGAATATAAACTCGGTGATCGTACACGCCTTGATAGATTTACCAAAAAGAAAAAATAGACTGTGGCGAAATTCATTTTTTCAAAAAACTACAACAAACAGCTTGAACATATTGAAAATTATATTTTTGAATCTACCGAAAATATCGAAAGCGTAAACGAGTTTTTAGATCAGCACGATAAAGTGTTGATGTTCATTGAGCAAAATCCCAAGACCGCAGCTGTACATCCTACAACTGGCGACCAGTCTTGGCCTTTTGGCAATGGTCGATATCGAGTATTTTTCAAATGCGTACTCAATCAAAGCGACCTTACTATTCATTTGACTGACATCATTGATAATAAAGAACTGAATCAAAGCATTTATCCAGACAACTCAATTCCGACATATGATGAAGAATGAAAAATAAAAACGACTTACTTAAAATAAAATTTGATCATTTTTCTGAGATAACTAAGTCCTTAGAAATTTCAAAAATGAATCTTCAGCCCAGCATTTCACTAGCTGAAATTTCAGAACCGCTAAAATTAATGCATTCTGATATCTTAAAGAACATGAACTATACGCATCAAATTCTAGACGTTGCTAACTCATTTAATATAAATAAAAGTATTTTTTCCGACTCACTATTTAATATTAGTAAATCTATAGAAGAGTCGTACAAACCCCTCTCAGCTCAATTAAACTTAAATGACAGTTTGTATAAAACAATATTTCCTGAAGCGCTTTTTAAAAATCAAGCTGAACTGAATAATGTTTTACTAAAAGCACTAGAACCAACTCTATCCATAACAACTTTAGCAGAATCAATTAGCAAATCATTTCAACCGAATATAAGTATTTTCAATTCAATACAAAGCTTGCCTGATTTAAGTAGTTTATTTGGAACTAATGCAGTCATAAGTGAAGCCTTACAAATTTTAGATTCTAAATCTTTTTTGGATTGGAACCAAATACTTGAAGTAAGCTCTCGAGCTACTACAATGACCGCTTTCAAAACACTTCCAAACGAAAGCATTTATCAAACATCTTCCGAAGAGCAAACAGTTAATATTTTTGATTTCGAAGAAGTTATTACTGCTGCTATCGAATTGAATCAATCGCACCCTCCAGCTCATGTTCAAAAAGCATATCGCTTTATATATCAATTAGAGGTAGAAATACGTCGATTTATTCAAAACGTTATGGAATCTACAATTGGTATTCAGTGGGAGCAAACAAATTTGCCAAAAGATACATATGAAATGTGGTCAAATAAAAAAATTAAAGCACTCAAGAATGGTGAAAAACAAAATACTTTATTAATTCAGTATGCTGACTTTACAGATTACAATCAGCTAATAATTTGGCATAAAAATTGGCCGCACTTTTCACCATTTTTTAAAAATAAGGAAAATATCATCGCAAGATTTTCAAATCTTTTCCCATATAGAATAGCAACCATGCACTCACGGCAATTTCAAAAAGAAGACTTAGTTATTATTGCTGGAGATTGTCAATGGTTCTTGAAATGCATTGGCGCGTCTCTTTTCACTACATCAGAAGTAGTTAAAACGTAAAAATCTGAAATTTTAAATTTAATTCTTTGTTGATAATATATATTTAAAATTTTCATAAATTAATTAATCCTAGTAGTCTAATATGAGCGTCTCTGGAGGATTATATGGCTCTTCATATTGTAGATGATCTTGGCAGGTACTTTAGCGCCTCAAAAAGAAAATTATCTAAAGCTATTCGAGATAAAATAATCTCACTTGATCAAAGAGATAGAGATTCAATAAACAATTTCATTCTAGATAAAACATCTGACGGGCAGATTTTTTGTGTCGCAACAAAATTTGGCTTTGAACAAATGAATTGGTCAGTTTCTCAAGCGAAATTCAAGAAACACGCTTCATAAAATTCCAACAATTCATCCTAAACGCTTGATTCCTCGTTGAACCAATGCACCAGAGGCGAAAGACAATCATATTTTGACAAACTTTATAGCCAGAGCCAAGATCTATTTATGCTAGAACTTAGACCCACCTGTGAAAATTGTAATAAAAGTCTTCCACCGGATTCTACTGAGGCCTTCATTTGTTCTTATGAATGTACTTACTGCAAAAATTGTGTAGAGGCCATTCTAAAAAATGTTTGTCCCAATTGTGGTGGCGGATTTCATCAAAGACCTATTAGGCCAAAAACTAATTGGAAAAATGATAACTACCTAGGTAAAGATCCGGCGAGCACTAAGATTAAATTTCGACCTATAGACCCAGTTATTCATGAACTGTTTATTCTTGCTGTTGGATCAATTTCACCTGAGAAGCGTTAATCAATGCAACAACTAACAATTAGGCGACTAACACCAATAGACCAACATATTTTTGCCGAAGCTGTCGAGCTTTTAAACCGGACGCAGGGGCGAAATCTTTTTGATACAGATTACTTAGATATAAAAACAAAAGATCAAAATTCAATTGTACTTGGTGCATTTGACAATAATCACATACTTGGAATCGGAGTAGCTCAAGTCATCAATGATTTTAAATTTTATATACCCTTTGATCCACAAATTAGCGATGAGTTAAAAAACATTAAAGTGGGCTCATTGACAACTCTTGCAATTTTAGAATCGCACCAAGGACAGGGTATAGGTAAGAAAATTACCCAAACGCGGCTTGAATGGCTCAAACAGCAAAACTGTGAAGTTGTTATTGGCTTATCATGGGTCAGCGGATTAAAATATACCTCAGATCGAGTTTTTGAGAAAATGGGCTTTAGAGCAGTTAAGAAAATTGAGGCATTCTTTAAAGAATCGAGCATTCAAAAACCTTTTGATTGCCCTGGATGTTTGTCAAAACCATGTACTTGCGCTGGTATCATGTATCGATTGGATTTAAATTAAACTCTTCTATTTTGAACCCTCTATTAATGTTTTAAAATTTTTAAGTCCTCTTTCAAAATGTGGCCCCATCATGGACTCTGCAATTAAGCCAAAATAGCGTTTAAAATAGGAATTGTCTTCGTCAAATGTCCATGTCAGCTCAGTTGTGGAATTTGAAGTTGATTTAAGGATCCATCGAACGGTGCCTACTCCTGTAAAAGGTTTGTAGAACTCCATTTTGATATCAATTTTTTTATTTGGCTCAATACTTGAAATCATCATTTTTCCTTCGCCTGTTTTCTCACCTTTCCATATAAGGTACGAACCAATACCTGTTCCAGTTACGCTTTCTTGATTGGTGGGATCACCTTCAGGGAATGGATTCCATTTCGTATATTCATTTAAATCAACTAGTTTTAAAAAAACTTGATCGACTGGCGCTTGAATATCGATAGTTCTAGATAGTGAAAAGTGCGTCGGTAAAAATACCGGAATAATTAATAAAATTAAAATCAATGCTGTTATGACTGATACTACTTTTTTGATCATAGATTTTTCTTCTTTCTTGAATTGCTCAAATTAAACATTACATCGCAGAACAGATTTCAACCAACACACCGTTACAGTCGCGCACATAGCTTACAACTTGCCCCCAAGGCTTTTTTGAAGGTTTACTCATTGTTTTTGCTCCCGCTTTCACAGCTTTTGTAAAAGCTTTTTTCACATCTGTTGTGGTAAAAGCTATCTCAATACCTGGAGCATTTTTTTTAGGACTAATTTTTTGATATTTAAAATTATGTGATTTGGCCGTATTGTGATGAACGAAACCAAGTTTGGTATCTCCAGTCTTCATTTCACCATAATCCTTTGACTCATGAAGAAAACCAGCTTCAAGACCAAAAGCTTTTTCATAAAAATTCATCGTTTTAACAACATCATCAACATAAATAAGCGTGTATCCAAGTTTCATTTGTTCTCCCTTTTTTAAAACTAATACCACAAATCTTTTACACAACGACCATCACGCGGTTCATCTTCGAATTTATCAAGCCCCTCAAAGTGATCAATTGGTAATGTTTCAATTGATTTTGGATCATCGATCATACGTAAATTGACTGCAATTCTAAAGTGCCCGGCATCATTTTTTTTGTTCGCTAAATAATAACAAATACAACCACAATTTGTACAGAAATGAAAGCCGTTGTGTTTTGCATTTCGCTCGTAAGATTTAGTGTTTCCAGAAATTTGTATGCCTTGATTTAAATGACCGTAAGCCCATAAAGCGCCGTATCTGCGACAAAGCGTACAATTACATGCCGTTACACTTTCAAGTGGTACATCATAGACCCATTTAACAGTTTCGCAGTGACAAGATCCCTTAAGCATAAATGTACTTTCTTTACGTTATTCAACTTGGATAATTCCAAGATAATTCCAAGTTTCTCGTGTGAAACAGGGGCTTGTCAGTCAGACGACCCCGCCAAAAGTTTCGAACAGAATTCAAAGAATTATGTGGTTTCTACCTTCAAGTTCAAGTGTATCAATGTCTTGCCAAAAGTCGCTCGCTAGCTCAAAAAATTCCATAGGAACTTCCATTGAGAAGCTTGATCCTTTTTCTGAGTTTCTTTTCTTTACTCTTTCTCTTCGAATTGATCTTTCTACGTCAAAAACATAGATTGTCAGTTCAATGTTTCTTTCATCACACCAGTTGAAGAAACTTTCCCTTTCAATTCTTTGTAAAAGACCTATCTCAAGAATCACGTTAATATGATTCGATAGTGATTTTTCAGTCATCGTTAAAATTTGTTGTTTACAGCGATTAACTCGATTTGCATACCATTCCATAATATTATCTTGAGGACGGTCAGGTCGGAAAAGAGTTGTCATCCACTCATCAAGATTAAAAAATATGGCAGTTTGCTTTTGAGCTAGCGTGAGTCCAAAGGTTGTTTTTCCCGCTCCAACTGGCCCCAAAAGTAATGTCAATTTCATAAATCAGTTCTCCAGAGTTAAGAATAAATTGTAGCAATTAAGTTCCAAGTTTCTCTAGCGAAACTCAAAAAACGAGCTTCATAAATTTCCAACAAATCATCCTAAGCGCTTGATTCATCAAAGAACTAATGCACCACGAACATGACTCTCACGAATGCGAAAGCTAATCATACCAATAGCTTAAGCTACATCCGTGGTGTCAAAAATGGTGGAGGCGGAGCCTATATCTAAGTAGCTGAAACTATTTAAACATATCTTCAATGAAACTACAAACAACTACAGATTAGCTTCTATTTTACCTTTATCCGAGTCGCAACAGATGTAAGATCGTCGGAATTTTTACTCGAGAGTCTTCATTAAACTTCATTTTGACCCTCGTTGGTCAGCTTCTCTTCAGAAGCATTACCTGCCAAAATCCAGCTATCTATCTCTGCGGTTTTGAACTTCCATTGTCGGCCGACTTTGTGTGCTGGCATTTTTCTTTTTTCAGCCCAACGATAAATGCTTTCCTTAGAAACTCCCATATGATGAGCAATTTCTTCAACTGAAAGCCATCTTTCAGCATCCGTAGATAAGTGCATAATTACCTCGATTAGTGTGTTGATTAGATCAAATATGACAAGTTATGACAAGCTAATACAAGATTGAAGAATTTTGTGTATTTCAAGAAATGACTGACCATGCCCACTTCTTTTAAGCTATCGAGTTAGCTTACTTATTGGCCCATATTGCTTATATTCAATATGAGACAGTTCATTTTATTTATATGTTCTGTATTTTATGAACACTAGATTTTAGTCTGTTATTATTAATGTAAGTATTTGAAAATACTAATATGTGTTCATTTTTATTTTAATGTTCGCAATTTTATGAACATATGATAATATATGAACATGGAAAGCCAAATCGAATTAAATGCCATTAGAGAACTAAAGCGATTGCTCTTAGAATCATCAAACATCGAAACAATTCAAGAGCATATGGGAATGCGCCTTAGCCCAAATTATCGTGCAGATGCATATCTGACAGTTAAAATTGGCGGAAAAGAGAACGTAATCTGCGTAGAAGTTAAAGGACAAGTAAATAATCTGCACCAAATAAAAAATTTTTTAGATCATGCAGAATTTTTTAAAGGGCTTTCAGTAATAGTAGCCGAGGAAATAAACACTGCCATTAAAAAGAATCTCAAAGAACGAAACGTAGGGTTTTTGGAGCTGAGAAAAGAACTATATCTACCTATTTCAATCACCTTAGACTACGAAGAAAAATCTCGTTCTTATAAAAGTGCAATAAGCTCAACTGGCTATCGCACAGACTCTATACTAAAACTTCTATTTTATTTTTTATGTAAGCGCGGGGCACTTAACTACTCACAAAGACAGTTATCAGTTGATCTCGGAATTTCTCTCGGGGCTATAAATGCTTCAATAAAAATGCTCGAAACAACGAAAATAATTTCAACACTCGAAGAATCGCGTCGGGTTATTAATAACTGGCATAATGCAGTAGAAGAGTGGAGAAGGCTTTACAAACATCATGGGCAAAAAAAAATATTATTAGGACGATTTAGTCCTATCGATAAAGATTTTGATGCAAATTGGAAATATTTAGACATTCATGCAGCACAATCTTATTGGGGAGGCGAACCAGCTGCTAATATTGAGACACAATATCTACAGCCTGAAGTATTCACTATATATACCTACGAATCAGTTATTCTAAATCTGCTAAAAAAACTACGTCTTAAAAAAGATCCCAAAGGGAATGTTTTAATTTACTACGCATTCTGGCCAGAAAATTTAAACAATGAGGGTGCGCGATTGGTACCAATGTTATTAACTTACTGCGATCTGTTAAATTCAGATATAGATCGTAATATCGAAACTGCAAGAGAAATAGAACGCAAAATGAGGAGCATTTCATGGCCAATGCAGTAGGTTTTTCTGAAGAAGCAATTCTTGCAATCGCTGAAATATTTGAATCTTTAAATTTAAAATTTTTAATTGTTGGAGCGACTGCACGTGATTTAATCGCAAATAAATATAATATTCCCATCTCTCGACGCAGAACAAGAGATGTAGATTTTGGCGTATTGATAGAAACATGGGATGACATTGAGAAAATTAAAAAAGCATTTGAACAGCATAAAGAAATTGAAAAAAGAAAAAGTGAAGAACGCGAAATGGTACGTTTTTATTATAATGGAACCCCTTTCGATATCGTTCCTTTCGGCGGAATAGAAAAGAATCATCAAATTAAGTGGCCTCCATTTTACGATACAGTTATGACTGTTTTAGGCTATAGTGAATCTTTAGAAACTGCTGATACAATGATAATTAAAAACAAAGCTGTGGCAGTCGTTGTCCCAGAACTTTTAATTGGATTAAAGTTTATATCTTGGAATGAAAATCGAAGCAGACAAAAAGATTTGAACGATATTTTTTATATTATGGAAAATTATGAAAAAATAAACCCTGACTCCTACCCTCTGATTCTAGACCAACACACAGAATTACTGGAAAAAGTTAATTTAGACGCTAACCTTACAGAAGTTTTATATCTTGGAATACTTTTAAAAAAACTCTGCAAACCCGAAACATTGAAAACCATTATCGATATTTTGAAACTTCCAATAAATATTGATGATATTATGGTAGCTCTTCGCACGAACCCACTTATAGATCCTGATGAAATCCCACAAATTGAAAAACATAGACGAGACAAGTTAAATGCTTTGCTGTTAGCTCTTGAAAGCTAACAGCCGTATATTCTGGAAATAATTAACTGCCTAAGATACTGAATTTAGTAGAATTTTTACGGAAGCACAAAAATGGTGGAGGCGGCGTGGAATCGGTAAGTAATTGATTTCACTAAGCCTCCGTATGTAATAAACTACATTGTACTACATATCGCTAAGACTTACCCTTAGATTCGGAAATTTTGGCGGCAACGAATAAACCAGTGCCTACAATAAATAGCGAATAAACGGCCAAGCTTGCATACCAATCCTGATTAGATAACCTTTTTAAGTCACTCTCTATATCTGTCCACAGATAGGGATTCATGGCCGCCCTATTACAATTTGAAATTGGAAAATTTGGCACACCCTTCGTTCTATCAGCTGAGCCATGAATGTCTTTTGTCATGCAATGAATTTGCCCGATGTTTTCGTTGATTTTATAAAGCACAATATCGTTTTTAAAATCCTTCAGGAATGATGAAAACGACATAGCTATGAATGATGACAAACCTACAAGAATTATTCCTAAGATTTCCATTTTGATTGGTGTAAGCTTCAAGACCCTCTCCATTTCTGTCCGCTAAAAATTTAAACGGGCTACTTAGTTAGCATTTCGACAGGTTCGCCTTTTCTAAACTTAGCAACTTCATATTGACGATTTCTTTCAGCTGTTTCCGCGAATTGCTCAGCAGAAACTCCAATTTTTCGCAAACCTTCTTGGCACAAACTATCAACCCAAATAATAGCGTCTGCAAACAAAACTTGATCCGCAACTAGCTCTTGGATAATGCTCATTCTGCCGTCGGTTACTGTTGCTTTAGATTCATTATGATAAAAGTAATCGTGAATTAAATAATTTCTTCTATTTAGGGCTTTTTGCAATAACTCTTCTTTGTCCGCTGGAATAGTCATGTGTGTTCTGAGTTTTTTTAACAGACCACCCAGATTTCCTTTATATAACTTAGTTACTTCTTCAAGATAGTTTTCGACAGGCAATTTACCTTTATTTGCTAATGCAAATTCGCCCTGCAATAGAGCCGCGATAGCTTTTTCAAATTTCTGCGACAAAATGACTGCGAATCCGTAATGAGCGAACATTTCAAATTCTACTTTTTTTTCATCTGACAGTTTTTCATAAATGATCATATGTATTTGCTTTGTAATTAACCTAATGATTTTTTAAAAAAGCTAATCATTAGCTCGTCAGAAATTATCTGGTCTCTTTTTGTCTCAAGCCACGGTTTTTCTTTATGAGTTTTGTCTCTTAGAAACCATGCTTCGTATGCCCCGTAAAGAGATATAGTT
>JBEBIK010000109.1:0-7144 GCA_040080445.1 Pseudobdellovibrio sp. | reverse complement strand
TGGGCGAAGCATAATCAACCTTCTCTGCCCCCTCACTAAAAATGACTGGGGCAGGTCCTCAGACTTTTTTATGCTTCAACATAGCATTAGCTGAAGTTTGAGCAAATTTATCTAAAGAAATTGAAAACAATACACTGAGTAAAATAGTCATCATAAATGATAAAAAATAAAAAAGCGGGCTTTTAAAAAAACCTGCAAATTCTTTTTTAAAAATAACAAGTGTAGCTTTCATATTAAGCCTCCGCCTTTGTTTGACCATAGGTTAATTTCAAGAAAACATCTTCTAAGTTGGCACGACTTGGTGTTAGCTCAACAAGTCCCGAGCCTGCTCGTATTACCTCGCTAGCAATTTTTTCGATAATATCTTCTTGCTCTGCCATTTTGATTCTGTAGTGCTGTGGTGTGAGCATTTCAACCTCTTGCACTCCTTCAACATTTTTAAGTTGATTTTCAATGACCAGAGATTTTTTTGTTTTTACAGTGAGAACTATAAAGCCTTGATTTATTTTTTCAAGATTAGCGATGTCTTCCTGAGCTACAATCTTGCCTTCGTGAATAATAATCACTTTACTACAAGTAGCCTGCACTTCTGGTAAAATATGAGTTGAAAGAATTATAGTGTGCTCGCCTTTGAGTTCTTTAATTAAATCACGAATTTCAGAAACCTGCTTAGGGTCTAAACCAACTGTTGGTTCATCGAGTACTAAAACTTCTGGGTCAGAAACTAAAGCTTGTGCAATCCCAACTCTTTGCTTGAAACCTTTTGACAAATTACGAATTAAACGACTTTTAACATCTACTAGTTGAGTTTTATTTAATGCTCTTTCAACAAGCCCCTTAATTTTCTCAGAAGGCACCTGTTTAAGTTCAGCAACGTACTTAAGATAATCTTGTACAAACATGTCTGTGTACAGAGGTGGAGTTTCTGGCAAGTAGCCAATGCGTTTTTTTACTTCGATAGGATTTTCAAAAACATCATAACCACAAATTTTAGCTAGGCCACTTGAAGGGGCCATAAAGCCCGTTAATATTTTCATGGTTGTCGATTTACCAGCGCCATTAGGCCCTAAAAACCCAACCACTTCGCCTGTAGCGATACTAAAATTTAAATCTGTAATGGCAGCTCTGTCGCCATAATTTTTTGACAAATGACTGACTTCGATCATAAAAAACACTCCGTCGTTTTTTTGACTAATTTAACTCTTGAGTTATTCTATTTAAGAATTAGATCGCAATCAACATTTCGCGCCCATTGTGATAGGTGACGCGCCCTAGCTTATCACCCTTTAATGGCTTAACGTGTCGGCATTCGACATAAACTACTGAATACTTGCCGCCCATTTGGCTTTTTTTCTCAGGTAAAGCCTCTTTTACAAACCAACTTGCTATTTTTTTAAGATCAGCATCTGAAACATTCTGATCTTTTTGTTTATGAATAATCACGTGAGCGCTCGGATAATCTTTCAAATGCATCCAGATGTCGTAGGGCTTAGATTTTTTAAGTAAATCCATGTTATCGGCCGCCGACTTACCCATATAAGCCACAAGCTTAGATTCTTCAATTTGGGTTTTTCTTAAACGCCCTTCAACTTTACGTACAGGTGCTTTATTTTTTTTATTATTTTGATCCGATAGAAATTTTTCGAACATTTCTGGGGTTAAATCGCTCAAAGTTGATATCTCTTGCTTAAGCAATTGCAACCTTGCTTCGGCTCCTTTGATTTTAATTTTGGCAGTCTTAGCTTTTTCAAAACATTTCTGCATGTTTTCTGAAGCTGACTTTTTAAAATCAACATAGCCCGACCACTCAGGTTTCAGCTTTTTCAAACCCTCTTGCTTTGAATACTCACCTACTTCAGCCCAAGGCTCGGTTTGAAATAAGCGTATTTGTTCTTTAATAGCCAGAACCGCTTTACTTTTTTTATCCAGATCTTTTTCTTTATTTTTTTTCCATTTTTCAAAAGGACTTTGCGAACTCGCTGCGAAAGATTCCGATTTTAGAACGTGTGAAGCTCTACGACTGAGCCATTGCTTCATCATAAAACCTATAGACCTTACTTCTTCATCGTCGCTCACCGTATAACTTAAATCATTTTGAGCTAATTCTTTTACCGGGTACCACGAAATGGATTTACGATTGCAATCGATTATCAAATTGGTCTGTTTTGGAATAAGTCTAAACTCGATCAAACAAGGGCTAGGCTCAATTCCTAACTTCAACCTTACAACGCGACCTAAGTCTTCAAAGACCTCAATACTCAAAAAATGTAAGTTTTTAGCGTTCGAATTTAAAAATAAAGACAAAGGCTTGGTTTTTTTCTGGCGAACCCAAGGGTTCTCAAAAAACAGTCCCAAAAACGGATAAGGCTTATCTAAATCGAACAGCAAATACACCATTTTACGCTCATGAGTGAACCTATAAAACGATAGCACCACGCCATCCTCGGTGGACATCACTTCTTGCAGCTGAGCTGACTGTAACTCCTCTGAAAGGTACTCGACTAATGACTTAAGCTCTAAAAAACTAGGCGTTTTCACAGTTAAGACTGTAGCTCAACTTTCCGAATAAATCGATATGAAATCATGGATAGCTGAAATTGTAGACGAAGAGTTATTATCACAAATGCATTTACACGAATCGAACAGCGATTTTATTGAACGCGTTTGCAGTATCTGCCTGGATGAAATCGAAAGCCGACGTGGCTATTCGCCAGCTGGCTTTGGCGCCGATGTTATCGATGAGATCGAAAATCAGGTCACTGAAATTTTTAGAATTAAAATCTATGGTCATTATAACTTGCAAGAGTTCCGTAAACACCAATTAAAAAAACAACTCAATAAAACAGCGGGTTAGTTTTTTTCAATGACCGAAAAATACATAGGTCCAAACTCCGTGCGATCAGGCAAAATTTGATAACCGTGTTCAGTTTTTTCTAAAAAATCAAATGTCTCAAGCCATTCTGGCCTTAAAATAGTAACTTCACGTTTTTTAACCAGCTTAGCCACCACTTTATCATTTTCTTCAGGCGAAATAGAACAAGTTGAGTAAACAATTCGTCCACCCGCTTTAACTGTTAACCAAGCCGAAGATAATAATGAATACTGTCTCACCGCTAAATGTTTTGTGCGCTTCTCAGTCCACAACTGAAACTCTTTAGGGTTTTCAAGTAAATGTCTTTCGCCAGAGCAAGGAACATCGGCCAGTACACGATCGTACTCAGCTGGCTGACGTAAACCATACTGATTACCATCTAAACCTTTTACGTTAATAAACATACGCTGATCTTTAGGAATGTATTCGTGATAAACTCTGAGTAATCTTTCACGACGAGAATCTGACATTTCATTTGAGATTAATTCTCCAGAGCGCATAGCCTCAGATAAAATGAGAGACTTGCCACCAGGAGCCGCACACATGTCTAAAACTTTTTCGTCTGGTTTAGCTTCGAGAGCGCGAGCTACTATAATGCTGGCCGGATCCATTACGTAATATGGATAATGGCCTTCATCATTTTTTTGTAAACTAAAACCTTCTGGCTTCCAAAAGCAATTATCTAAAAAATTACATTTTTCTAAACCTGTAGAATCAACTGAATCAATAAATAAATTTTGTCGTAATACTTGTTTTTCTTTTTGCGCAAGACTGTCTCTTAACTTTGACCAACGCTCTCCATAAATACTAGAAAAGTATTTTTCAAAAAGTTGATTAGTTAGCGGGGAATTCACAAATAAACTCACTTCCCGTAACAGAGTCTGATACTAATTTAACACTGCCACCATGATTGAGCATATGGTGTTTAACTAAGGCTAAGCCCAAGCCAAAACCACCTTGATCGCGACCACGGCCTTTATCTACTCGGTAAAATCTTTCAAAAATACGAGCTTGGTGTTCTTGTGAAATGCCAGGACCATTATCTTTTACTTTTAACAACACCGAGCTATCTGTTTTTTGCCAAGACACTGTAATTTCTCTGGCATCACCAGAATACTTTACGGCATTGATCAATAAATTTCGTAGAATTTGTTTAACTGCATCGAAATTAGCTAAAACTTCTGGTGCGTGATTCTCAAATTTAATTTTTTTAGAGTTGAGGTTTAGTACATTCTCAAGCTCTATCATGACTTCTTCCATTAATATGCTGGTTGAAATTTCAGATTTAACAAGAGCTGAGCCTACTTCTACTTTTGAAAGATTTAAGAGTTCGCTCATCAGATCTGACATTTGGTCTGTACTCTGCAAAATTGGGTTTAAGAGCTCTAAACTACTTAAAGAATTCTCAGTTTCGAGCTTTTGTTTTAACAGCTCTGAGTAACCCTTAATCACGGTTAAGGGCGTACGCATCTCGTGTGATGCATTGGCCACAAAATCAATTCTTATTTTTTCGGTTTTACGTATTTCAGATAAGTCGTAAAAAACTCCTAAACTCCACGATTCGTTTTCATTACGTGAAGGCAGAGGCGTTACAAAAAGCTGAAACAGATCGACTTCGTTTTTATGAATTTGCGGGTTAGCAAAAGTTTTTTTGAAAGTTTCAATAATTTGAGGGTCTCTGATTACGTCTTGCAAAAAGTAATTAGGCTGCTCTTTGAGTGGGGCCCAATTAAAAAAACTCATAAACGAGGCATTAAATGAAATGATTCTGAGATTTTGGTCTACAGTAACAATGCCTTCTTTAAGACCCGAGAATACGGTTTCGTAACCTTTGCGTTCTTCTCCAGACTGACGACGCAGCCTTAAATACTTTTTACGCAAAGAAAGGGCCGCTCTTTCCAAATCTGAAAAGTCAGTATCGGCTTGAGAGTAGATATTACCAATCTGCATGTGATCGATGTCTTCGGCTTTCATCAATGAAATCATCTGCCGAGTTTGCTGAGCAATAACTCGTCTGAATCTCACGTAACTTAATAAGTACGCGACAAAACTCACTAAAATGATAGCTAGAATCCACAAATAGGTTTGAATCACATAGCCTCTTCTGGCTCACTAGTATCAGAGAGAGAAATTAAGATGCGGTAACCTACACCACGAATAGTTTCGATGTGTTTTGACCACTGTCCTATTTTTTTACGAAGAGCAAAAATATGAGTGTCAATAGTACGACCAGTTACAGAAACGTCTTCGCCTTGAATTAAATCGATGAGTTGCTCACGAGTTAACACAACGCCTTGAGCTTTAATCAAGGCTTCCATTAATTTAAATTCAGATGGTGTTAAATGAATGTCACGATTTTGGTGTTGAACTATATGCTTAGAAAAATTAACGCTCAACTCATCAAACACAAACGTATCTGAAGCTTCGCTTTTAACTGGTGCTTGCTCAAACTGAAGTCTACGCATTAAGTGACGTACGCGTGCAGCTAACACTTTTGCATCGAAAGGTTTAGCTAAGTAATCGTCCGCGCCTGAATCAAGACCCATGACAATAGAGTCGGCATCGGCTTTAGCCGTTACCATCATCACTTTAAGGCTTTTATGAATAGGCTTAATTTTTTTTAAAAAATCTACGCCTTGCATACCTGGAAGCATCCAATCAAGCAGACATAAATCATAGGTGGAATTTTTTAGAAGTTCGAGAGCACTTTCAGCATCACCACTGGTGTCGACATCAAAGCCTAACTGCTGTAAGTTAATTTTGAGCAATTGAGCAATGGCTGCCTCGTCTTCTACAACGATGGCTTTTTTATTTTTTAAAAAATCATTAATCATTTGATCCATGTCTCACATCTTTTCCCGAGAAGGCAAAAATTACGTCTTCAGCAATATTGGTTGAATGATCGCCCAGTCTTTCAAGATTGCGCGCTATTAAAATAAAATCGAGGTGGTCTTGTAAATGCTCAATATCAGTTTTCATAAAATCTACAGCAGTCTGATTAATTTTTTTCTTAAAGGCATCCACATTGTCATCCATACCTAAAACTTTTTTGGCAGCTTCAACATCCATTTTAACAAAACTATCAAGCGATGCGGTCACCATTTGGCGAGCTGCTACAAACATTAATTCAAGATCTTGAAGTGAGTTTGAAAATTTTCTCTCAATAAGTTCGCGACCGATATGGGCGATGTTAACGCATTGATCTCCCATGCGTTCAAGGTCTGTATTAATTTTAATAACTGACAGAATTAATCTCAGATCTTTAGCCACTGGGCCTTGCTTGGCTAGAACCTGCAAACAAGCATTATCAATGCTAATTTGTAATTCGTTGATGCGATTTTCGATTAGGTGAACTTCTTTAAGTTGGTTTAATTCTTTTTTTAAAACGCCCGCAGTTGTAATCGCTAACGCTTTTTCAACCAGACCACCCATTTCAAGAGTTAGCTTTTTAAGGTCTTCTAATTGAGAGTCTATAATTCTATCCATAACAGTCCTTACTTAATTGAATTTATATCCTAATTTATGGGCTAACATAGCTTCTTTCTTGACCCTTGTCTTCATTCAACGCAAACCTAAGAAAATGAGATTATCTTCTATCGATATTGGATCCAATGCCATTAGGCAGCTCATTGTGGAAATTAAGCCAGATTCGGGCTGGAAAGTACTTAAAAAACACCGCGAAACCATTCGTCTGGGAAGTGATGTATTTTTAGATGGCTCTATTCACACCAATACCGAAAAACGCCTAATTTTAGCCTTCAAAAGAATGGCAAAACTAAATAAAAAATTTAAAGTTGATAAAAGCTTGGCCTTTGCCACCAGCGCTTTTCGCGATGCTAATAACCGAAAGCCTATTTTGTCAGCTATTTACAAGCAGTCTAAGGTTAAAATTAAGATTATTTCCGGAAAAAAAGAGGCCGAACTCATACGTAAGGCTGTGCAAAGTGCCATAGGGTTAAATGACGAGCATTGTTTACTTATCGATATCGGTGGCGGAAGTGTTGAACTCACCCATTTACAAAAAAATAGAATTTTTTATTCGAGAAGTTTTAAATGGGGAATGGTTCGCACCTTGAGTGAAGCCAAAGTTGCCGGAATGAAGCCTTATGAAATTTTATCGGCAAAGTTGGCAGAAAATCAAAAAGTATTACCAAAAGGCCATTTTGATATCGCCATCGGCACTGGTGGAAACTTAGATGCTCTAGCAAAACTTAAATTAGTGATGTTAAAAAAAGGACCAAACACTTTGATCACTGCTACTGAACTTAAAAC
>JBEBIK010000108.1:0-7147 GCA_040080445.1 Pseudobdellovibrio sp. | reverse complement strand
GCTGGTTGCGCCTCAGACTTATAAAATAAAAATTTAAACGACAACCCTGAGCCTGTAGCAACCACACCACAGCAAGACCCCGCTGCTACTATGCCCGTCATTACCGAAGTAAAAACAGGAGACGCTCCAGCTAGCGAAGTTAAGCATGTAGAAGAAATTAAACTTACAAATTTAGAATTACAAAAATTTGCATATGAGCTTGGCTTCGACCCCAAAAAAGATCTATCTCAAGAACAAAAACAACAAATTTTAGATAGCAAAAAATTACGCCAATTAGAGCGCTCTCTCGATTCACAAAAAGAGCGTCTGCAATATTCAAAAGTACTACCTTGGCTAATTAATGATACTGAAAAAAATCAATTACTCTCAATTCCTTCAGTTGAAGGAAGACAAGTATGGATTAATAAAAATAAAGTATGGTCACGCGCTAAAGATTTAAAAGACTTCGACGATGTTGTTGAATCCCAAGACATTGCCATCGGTATGCCAGCTGACTATGTTAAAAAATCATGGGGAGAGCCTACCGATATCGAAACGAGTGGTAACCCCATCTATAAAAATGAAAGATGGCAATACCTTAAACAAGTTTCAACGCCACAAGGATACAAACAAGAAAAACGCTTAGTTTATTTTGAAGGTGGCAGAGTTGTCGGCTGGGAAACCGAATAAGCTAATTGTTTTGCTGTTCTAATTCTTGTTTTTTTTCGGCATAGGCCTTTTTACATTTATTTAAATCCGAAACTGGAAATGCAGATTCAATATCTAGGTACAATTTATTTAACAATTCTTGTCGCCTCACAAATATATAAATAAGTTTTTGATTGGTAGGATATTTCTCATATGTTTGTTGGCGTTCTTTGCCGCTTCGTAGAGCTAACTTGTCTAATATTTTTAATTGAAAATTTTTTTCTGCGCTTTTAATAACGCATAAATCTTTTTTGGTAAAGCCAAATAGAGGCTTAATTTCTGTTAGAACAAAATGCTTTTCTAAATGTACAAATTCTAATGTAGAGTTGATCGATTCATTTAGTCGCTCAATGGCATATTCTTCTTTTAATATATTTTTTTGATTTTCATAATACTTATCTAGTTTAGTAATGAGTGAAGATACACTCACAAGATCAGAAAACCTATTATTACTGATAATTTCGTTAATACATTCTTGAGAATTACATTTTTTAAAATTTATTTTTCTAGTTTGCCCAAATGCATTTGAAAGCTGCATTCCGTACTGCGCCGATGAACTTATGAAATAAGATAATATAGTAACGGCAATCAGAAATCCTACTAAAATAGAAAAAGTTGTACAAAATCTTAAAAATTTAAACGGCCTGATTCCTATAAAATGTAAAAAATTACCCATAACAAAAGGCTAACAGACAAAAATAAAAAAGGTACTGATTTTTGGTCAGTACCTTTTCATATAGAACCTTAAATCTTAATAATTTAGTTTTTTGCTTTTAAAACAGAAGAGAAAACATTTTTATGATCCCAAGCTACGATTAAAGTTAATACCAAAATCACAGCGGTAAGCGGTGCGCCCGAGGTATCTAAAACTAAGTGCACTAAAGCAATATTAACAATAATTGGCGCTAATAATAATAGGGCCAATGGCACAAAGAAGCCTGCAAGCAATAAAGCTCCTGCAACTATCTCGATAACTTTGATAATTGGGAACATATAACCAGTCGCAAACAGGGCACCTAAAAAGCTACCTGCCGCTTCATTCGGTGGTGGTACCGGTATAAACGGAACGAAGAAGTTAACTCCGAATACAACGAAAAGCAGACCTAATAATAAACGAGCTCCTAAAGCAATTTTTTTTTGCATGAAAGAATCCTTTCTTAAAGCGAAGTGATTTGCGGTTAGTCAAAGTCTGAAAGAATTAGGGCTTCTTGTCTAGCTAAAAATGTAACTTATATGGATACCTTAATGAGCTTCATCCCAATTATTGCCAATTGCATAGTTTACTTTAAGCGGAACTTTAAGCTTGGCCACGTTTTGCATGGTTTCAACTATCCAGTTTAACTGCTCTTTAATTTCAGACTCTGTAGCTTCAAAAATTAATTCATCATGCACTTGTAATAACATATCGATTTTAAGATCTGGTGCTAACTCTATCATAGCCATTTTAACTAAATCGCTGGCCGTTCCTTGAATTGGGGCATTAATAGCAGCTCGCTCCCCGAATTTTTTTAGCATTACATTTTTATTATCTAATTCTGGAATATAACGTCTTCGCCCGAACAAGGTTTCTACGTATTTTTGTTCATGAGCTTTTTTAATGGTACTTTCGATATAGTCGCGAATGCCACCGAATTTAATAAAGTACTTTTCAATAATATCAGCTGCATCTTTACGAGGAATATCGAGAGTTTCAGCTAAACCGTAAGTTCCCTGTCCGTAAGCGATACCAAAATTAACGGCTTTAGCTATTCGTCTTTGTTCTTTAGTTACCGTGGTTAAGCCCACATTGAATACTTCAGCAGCCGTAGCCGTGTGAATATCTAAATCGTCTTTAAAAGCACGAATTAACCCCGCATCTTCAGACATATGAGCTAGCACTCGCAATTCAATTTGCGAGTAATCCACAGATAATAGCTTTTTACCCTCTGAAGCTATAAAAGCTTTACGAACCCGCTGACCCTTTTCAGTTTTTATCGGAATATTTTGTAAATTAGGATTAGTACTCGATAAGCGACCAGTAGCGGTGAGGGCTTGATTAAAATGAGTATGTACACGATCACTTTGATCGGCCATCTCAGGTAAAGCATCTACATAAGTTGATTTTAGCTTAGCCACTTCACGGTAGTGAATAATTTCTTTGGCTATCGGGTGCTCGAGTCTTTCTAAAACATCATTATCCGTTGAGTAACCCGTTTTTGTTTTTTTGAGTGCATTTAAACCCATTTTTTCAAAAAGCACAGTGCCGAGTTGCTTAGGAGAAGCGATGTTAAACTTTTCTCCGCCAGACAATTCATGAATTTTAACTTCTTGCTGGGCAAGTTCGGTACCTAATTCTTTTGAAAAGTCTTTTAGAAAAGCCAAATCCAACTTGATACCTTTTCTTTCCATTTCAAAAAGAATAGGAATCATCGGCTTTTCGATTTTATCGTAAATAACATTTAAATCTTTTTCGTCGAGTTCTCTTTTTACTGCATCGGTAATATCTAAATACAATTCATAGCAGGCTTTTAATCTATCTTCAGGGGTTTCTATGCTATCTAAGTCTATGCTACTATTCAAAAACACTTCGGCTAATTTCTCTACTTTTGAAGTGTCTGCCGCGCGCAGAACATAACTAGCTAACAACAAATCCCATTTAATTTTAAAGTGATTTAGTGCCGACGGAAACCCTAATTCGGTCCAAACTTTTTTTAAATCGAAACCAGACCAAACTGTTTTTGCAAAATCAATTTTACACATCGAAATGTCGCATAGAAATAATTCATTATTAAAACCAATAGCAAATTTAGAATCTTGTATAAAGGCAAAAAACTCAACTCCAGCAGTTACTTTTTGCTGAACAACTTCATGGTCCCATAATTTAACTTCGACTTTGCTGTTGCCAGATACATAAGCGGTTGCAGTCGCAGCTTCTAGTTCAGGTTTGTCTTTAGCTACCTTTGTGGGTTGAGGAACAAAAGCACTTTGGCCTTCACCCAGTAAATTTTTTTCAAAAGTCTTAAAGTTTAATTCTTGTAAAAATGCGCGCAGTTCATCGGTTTTAAAACAACCTAATTTAAAATCGTCCATTGTTTGCGTAATAGGTGCATCACAAACTATAGTGACTAGTTTTTTTGAAAGTAGTGCGTTGTCTTTTGATTTCAAAAGTTTTTCTTTAATTGATTCACTGGTCACCTGATCAATATTTTCATAAATACCTTCAACTGTACCAAACTGCTCAATTAATTTCTGTGCACCTTTAGGACCAATGCCCGCCACACCCGGAATATTGTCAGATGTATCGCCAGTAATAGCTAAATAATCTATAAACTGTGCAGGCGTTACGCCGTGCTTTTCTTTAACCAAATCTTCGTCAAATGTAACTTCTTTCATGGTGTCGTAGAGAAAAACATTATTGTTAATCAGTTGGCAAAAATCTTTATCACCACTCACGATATAAACTTCGTAATCATTTTTTTGAGCTAAGCACGCAACAGTTCCAATTAAATCATCAGCTTCAAAACTTGGTAGCTCCATATCACAAATGCCCAAGAGGCTTGCAACTTGTTTTAAGTAAGGCATTTGCACTTGCATGTCGTCAGGCATTACTGTGCGATTAGCTTTGTATTCAGTATAAAGATCTTTACGAAAAGAAGGTTCTTTGCGGTCGTAACAAAAAACGATGTGATCTGGATTTTTTTCTTTCATGAGTTTTACAATCATCGAAATAAAACCGTAAACGGCATTAACCGGAACTCCTTTAGTAGACGTTAAAGGGCGGATTGCATAAAAGGCTCTAAAAAACATAGAGCTCACATCAACAACGTAAATTTGTTTTTTCATGTGAAAAGTTTTACAACTAGAAAAGCGGGTTTACAACAACACTACTCGTCTGCTGAAAATTTATCGACTTGCTCAAGAGAACGTAAGTTCATCCACTTTTCGCACAGAGCATCGAGTTTTGTATCTTGAGAGTTTTGCTCAATCTGAGCTTTAAGAATTTGAGGATCTATTTGCCCGCAATGCATACGTCTTTCTAACTCTTTACGAGTTAGACCTAAAAGAAGATGAGCAGTTTGCATAAAATTATCTGAATTCATGCTGAAATTAGAGCTTTTACTCTAAGTCTTGTCAACAGGTAGCTGGCACCTTAAGAAGTAGGTAGCTGGCACCTTAAGAAGTAGCTGGCACCTTTTACCTTTTAGTCCGAAAAGACGAAAACCAGATCGTGTTCGCCTACCATATCGAGCTTGTCTTTGGCTTGGCGCTCAATAAAAGAGGGATCTTTTGCTTGTTTTATTTGCATGTCTAAAGCTTTAGACTGATCTTTTGAGTTAATAATCTGTCCTTGAATTGTTGATAAATCATGACGCAGGCTCCAGATTCTCCACAGAGCTCCATTAAAAAAAAGCGAAAATATAAAAATACAAACGCACATTAAAAATACTTTGCCTGGCTTATTTAATAAATTTCTGAATCTGAACCCGAAGTGATAAACGTTTTCCACTTTTCTATTTCAACTTATAGCAGAGTTATTCGCAAGCCCAGCTGGACCAAAGTTATCTCATGTTGAGACTTCAGCAAGATTTTACGCCTATTTAGCTTCTAAATTCTCAAGTTGAGCCCCTAAAAAACCGATCTAAGACTTGATAGGGGACATCATGAAACGCAATCAAAAAATGGGTATCACTGGGTTGTTTATTGTAGGCCTTTTTTCAATTTCTCCGATATTTCAAAACTGTGCACAAGTTAACTACGACACCTTTTCTAACGTTGGTATTTTGGGCGCCGGCGGTTCAAGAAAACTCACTATCGACCCAACTTACAATCAAGAAAAAGCTAACTTAAAAGTTTTATTTGTTGTGGATGACTCGTACACGATGAGCCAATCGCAACTACAATTAGCTAACGCAATAGATTCATTATTAAATCCGCTACAAGGCCATAATGTTGATTTAAAAATTGTCTCTACTTCTGGAGTTCCGAACAATGAGGTCGATTTCAATATTTCAACTCGATATATGACAGAAGCTCGACTTACAATTCCACAAAGCCAGACGTCTTCACTCTCTTCATACTTAGTAGAAAAAAACGTAGCAAATAATTCTAATATTCGTCACGGAACTTTAAAACTTTATCGCAGCTCTACAACCGCACAATTCAATGCTCTCAAAAATCAAATTAAAAGCTCTATCTTAGCCGTTGGAGTTAATGGTTCTGATACAGAAGAAGGCCTTTGCTCAACAGCTCGCCAGCTTTTTGATGAATCAAGCACAAGCTTTTTCAAAACAGGCGACAAAGCCGCAATTGTTATTTTAACAGACGAAAATGATTCGAGCTTATTTTCTAAGTGTGTAACTAGGTATATTCAGCGTGTGGCTTCACAGCCGGTAGTTTATTACAACTATGGCCAACAGCGCGCCAGAGTTACTTTAGAGTATCAGCTGACTCGCGATGGAGTTACTGACTGGTACCCTGTTGTGTGGGGAGTTCCACTTAACGGAGCTCAAACTATTTCAAATGGCAATACTTGCAGCACTGCGAATTTAAATTACGCTGTTAATCGAATCACTTCACAAGGCTATGTTATACGTAACGTTTCTGGCTGTATTTATGAAACTGTACCAGCCTCATATTATGGTGCCGATCTTGGCGACAATGGCTCAGACTTAACTAAAAATTTATGCTCACAACAAGTCATCTTTAATAACACGGCATATACTAATTTATACACGATGGTAAATTCTATTGGCCTATCTGCACAGCCAGGCTCTTGCGCCAAATTGGTTTTACCAGGTAATACTCTAAGTAATTCCATTGAATATGATTCAGTTATTAAATCAGATGTGGCTTCGACAAACGCTCAGAATTTAAATTACGCAATTAAAAATCGCGCTATTCAATTATTTGGTTCTAGTGGTTTTACAGTAGCTTCATTAATTAGAAAATATGGCGAAAGCTGTACTTTAAGCGCAGGACAAACTTATGGTGTAGCTTACGAAGGTTTAGCTACTTTACTTGGCCCTACAAACTCGGTAACGGCCTCACTCTGTGCTTCAAATTTTTCGAGCACTTTAGCTCAGGTTTCAAATTACATCGTAACTGAGGCTTCTTCTTCTTATGTTATCACTGGTTTGCAACCTACCGAGAGCGTTATCGGAGTTAAAGTTCTGCGTGGCACTCAAAGCATCAGTCTTTCTTTATCTGAATATGAAGTCGTAGGTACGACACTTACAATCACGAATTTCACACTCCAGTCTGGCGACAGGCTCGAAGTGCAAATCAGCACACTTTAAATAAAAAAAAGGAGCTAAATGCTCCCTTTTTTCGAATTTATGTCTTTAATTATTTACGGAAAATTTTAAACTCAACTCGTCTATTCTTTTCACGTGCTTCATCTGTTAAAGCTGGATCTACCGGAAACCCTCGCCCATTCCTTTAGTTGTAAATTTATTATCATCAAAACCATATGTTTTAATCA
>JBEBIK010000107.1:0-7138 GCA_040080445.1 Pseudobdellovibrio sp. | reverse complement strand
TGTTGAGCCTGATGCTTTTGATACTATTCCTTCAGTCGTGGGTGGTGTTGCTGCTATTCCTATTAAAAAAGGTCAAACAATCACTAAGAATAAAATTTTAGAACCTGGTCCTGAAACTGGTATGGCTATTCAAGTTTCTCCAGGTAAACGTGCTGTTACAATTCCGATTAATGATGATCGCGCTAATGCCAGATTAATTAGACCTGGTGATCGTGTTGATATTTATGCCATCGTAGATTCTGGTAAAGGTTTAAATCAAAAACGTGAAGTTGGTGTGCTTATGCAAGACGTGGTTATTTTAGCTACAGGTCTAAATGTACATAATAATTTACCTCGTACTATTGAGCGCGACCCAAATGGAAAAAGTATAGTTCAAACAACTTTAACTGGTGACACCAAGTATACGACAATTACCATTGAGGCTAAGACAGATGAGGCGCAGGATTTAATTTATTTAGCGGCGACCAATTCAAGTAGCTTATACTTCTTACTTAGAAATCCGCATGATCGTAAAATTCAGGCAAGAGTTCCTGCTTCAAGCGCAGATACAATTCAAAGCAGGACTTCGGGCTTGCCACCTGGATCTACGTCTCAGACCGCTCCTAAGTAATAGTTTTCCGAGACGATGACCAGTATACTTTAGTTTGAAGTATGATGGTTCAAAAAGTTTGTTCGTTACTTATTTTAATATTTTGCACAGAAGCTTGGAGTCAAACTCAGCCAGCTCCTATTACACCGGATTCTCCCACAAGCTCTTTATATCAACCTATATCTGCAATGGGTGAATTAAAACCTAATGGAAAACGTATACGCCGCCAGCTCAATTTGATTGTTGGTGTCGACCATGACGAAGAGTTTTTAATTCCTGAAAAAGAAACAAAAGTTGGTGGTCGTTTTGAATTTTTAGATATCAACCGCATTAAAGGCACCGACTACTTTCGTATTTTTCCTAAAAAAGCTGGAAATGGCATTGTAACTTTAATTGATAAAGTAACTGGACAAATTTTAGTTGAAATCAGATTTGATATTCGTGATGATTCGATCGAAAAAACTCTTAGAGAAATTCAAACTATGCTCAATGATATTGAAGGCATTGAGTTTAAGATTTTAAATGGGATTGTGGTTATAGACGGTTTTGTACTAATTCCCCATGACTTAATACGTATTTCTCAAGTAATTAATGCTTACGATCCTGCGCGAGTTAAATCATTAGCTACCCTAAGTCCCGTTGCTCGACAAAAAATTGCAAATTTTATTTCAAACGATGTTAATAATCCAGAAGTTAAAATTACCGCTGTGGGCGACTACATCAAACTTGAAGGCCAAGTAAACTCAAAAGACGAAAAAGACAGAATCATTCGTATTGTGTCTTTGTATATTCCAGACATCGTAACTGAAGTAGCTCCCAATCAAGATATCGTAAAAATTTCTGGTCGAAAAAATAATGATATTAATAGCATGATCATCGATTTAATTAATGTTAAAAAAGATGACGAAAAAGTTGAGCCTCCGCCTAAAATGATTCAGATTGTAACTCACTTTGTAAAAATCAGTGACAACTACAGCAAAAATTTTAAGTTTAATTTTTCTCCTGCTTTTTCTGCACAAGCTGGCTTGGCTCCTCCCACTGGCGGTCAATCTACTGCCAGTGAGACGATTACTCTTTTAGGTAACTTGTTACCTAAATTAAGTTGGGCAAAAGTTCATGGCTTTGCAAAAATTTTAGATACGGCCTCAATTTTAGTTCAAGACAAACTTACAGGTAGTATCAATAGAACTATTGCTACTTTAAGCTCGCCCAAATTAGTTAACGGGCAATTAACTCAAGAGCCTATTACTGCAACTGTATCTTTAGTTGTAACCCCAACTATTAAAGCAGAGCGTTCTGGTTTAGTTGAACTTAAAAATTTAAAGGTAAACGTAAACGCGCCTGGTAAATCTGAAATACAAAATGTAACCGATGTTAATACAACAATATCTGTTCGCGACCGACAGAGCGCAGCTTTTGGTGGCATTATCAAAAAGAGCCAAGATACTGCATTTGGATCGCCAGCCACTCCAAATGCTATAATCACTTTTGAAGCCTCAAAAAGCTTTGACCGCGTTAATTCTCAATTCGTAGTTTTTGTTACTCCGATCATTAAGTCATCTGCCAGCTCGGGCGTAGATCAGGTAAAGAAAAAATTTAGAATACGCGAATGATGTAGTTCTACTAAGGTCGCGGAGACTAAAGTCTAATGCATTTTTTTGATTAAGATTTTTACGAATTATGACGAAAAGAAGTTAATAGGTGGAGGTCTCTTTTGGCAATCAATCCGCAATGTAATTTAATAGCAGTTCTCGGTGGTAAAGGTGGAGTCGGTAAATCCGTATTCGCTGCCAACATGACTGCGGCCCTCGCCATGGAACTGCGTGCGCCTACCCTTTTAATCGACTGTGATACTAAGAGTGTCGGCGATCAAAATATTATCACAGGTTTAAAACCGATTAAGACTTTACGTGAATTAGCAAATTCAGCGCAATCTTTAAACTCAACTCCACTGCAACAAATCGTAACACCACACCCTGGCGGTTTTTCTTATCTTGGGGCGGTACGCGGGCCAGAAGAAATTTTAAGTGTTACTCCAGATAATTTATCAAAGTTGATTGAGTTTTTTTCGCGTTCGTTTAAATACATTATCGTAGATCTTGGTAATGACATTGGCCCTATGCAAACGGCCTTTTTACAAGAAGCTACGGCAATTACAATTGTGGCTACGCCTGAAATTTTAGTTGTACAACAAACTCAAAGATTAATTAACGAACTCTTAACACAGACTTATCCTAAAGAGTTGTTTCAATTAGTGTTAAATAAATATTCTAATTCAGGATTAGCGCCTCAGGTTATCGGACAACATTTAGGTTTAAATCCTATAGCCTTAATACCTTCGGATGAAGCTACAACTTCATTATCATTAACAAATTCAAAACCCTTCGTTGTAGTTAATCCTAAGTCTCCCTTGTCTGCGGCCTACTTTGATGTAGTTCGTAAATTAACTGGTGGCATTTTACAAAAATTAAAAACAGTTCAAAAACCTAAACCAGTAGCAGCACCTGTTGCAGCGGCTGGTTCTCCTGAGGCGGCAGCTGCCGCTGCAGCGGCTGCAAGTGCAGCTAATAACGGAACTTATGATGCTAAGACATTATTAAAACTACGTGTACACTCTGAATTAATCAGAACCATAGATCTTAAAAAAATTCTGGCAGAGTCTGGCAACAATGAAAGTAAAGAACAAGAGATGCGTGCTAAAACTCAGCGCGATATAGGTCTAATTGTAGATAAAGAAGCTCCAGAGTTAGCGCGTGATGAGAGACAAAAACTCGTTAAAGATGTTTTAGAAGAAGCTTTAGGGCTAGGACCTCTTGAGGATATGCTCGCCGATCCTACTATTTCAGAGATTATGGTTAATGGTGCTGGTAAAATATTTATCGAAAAAGGTGGTCGCGTTCAGTTGAGTGGTATTAAGTTTACCTCCAATGATCACTTACGCCGTATTATCGAACGAATCGTGACTCCACTCGGCCGTCAGATTAACAATGCTACTCCTTACGTAGATGCGCGTTTAAAAGATGGATCTCGTGTGAATGCGATTATTGAACCTCTAGCTTTAGATGGTCCTGCATTAACAATTCGTAAATTTAAAAAAGGCGGTATCGATCCGCAGAAGTACATCGATTACGGTAGTGCTACAAAAAACATGTTAGACTTTTTGAAAATCGCAGTTGAGTACGGCTACAACGTTGTAATCAGTGGTGGTACAGGTTCAGGTAAAACATCTTTATTAAATATGATTTCTCAATTTATTCCTGCTCATGAACGCGTTATCACCGTCGAAGATGCGGCCGAGCTCCAAATGATGCAAGAGCACGTTGTGCGTCTTGAAACACGCCCACCTTCTATGGAAGGAACGAATGCAGTAACTATTCGTGATTTAATTAAGAATGCTCTGCGTATGCGTCCAGATCGTATCGTTGTGGGTGAAACCCGTGACGGTGCCGCACTTGATATGTTGCAGGCCATGAATACTGGTCATGATGGTTCGATGACCACTACACATGCCAATTCTCCGCGTGAATGTTTAGCCCGTTTAGAAACTCTCGTTATGATGTCAGGGTTAGATTTACCAATTAGTGCTATTCGCCAACAAATTGCGGGGGCGGTAGATTTAATTGTACAGATTGTACGTTTATCAGATGGTAGCCGTAAAATTATTAGCATTACTGAAGTTGTTGGTATGCAAGGTGACGTTGTAACTCTAGCAGAAATTTTTAAATACAAAGAAACTGGCTACGATAAAAATAGAAAAATCTTAGGTCAGTTTCAATCAACTGGTACTGTACCTTCATTTGCTCAAGAAATTAAAGATAAGGGTGGACACATCCCTATGGAAATCTTCTCGAATGAAGCACCAAAAGCCGCTCCAGCTGCTGCCGCTGTAACACCAGCACCAGCTAAAAAAGTGGGATAATAAGGAGAGATTATGGATTTTTTAGATTATAAAAACATACCTTTTCTAGATTCAATACTTAAACACGATTGGTTGGCATTGCCACTTTTTGGTATAGCTGTATTTTTTGCTTTATATTTTTGGGCCGACAAATTATTAATTAAGATTTATGAAAAAAGTCAGGGTAAAAAATCTGACATCATGATGCACATGAAATTACTCGGCATGGATGTTGACGAAAAAAAAGTTACACGCATGTTATTGCTTTCAAGCGTTGGTTTCGGGTTTCTATTTTTCGTTGTAACTTGGCCCAATGTTTTAGTAGGATTTTTTCTTGGTTTATCAGCTGCCATTGCTGGCTTACAATTGCCACCTATCATTTTTAAATCACTCTACGAAAAAAGATGTAATCAATTTGTTGAGCAAATGGTCGACGGTTTAACAATTATGGCCAACGGCATTAAATCAGGTTCTAACCCACAGCAATCTATGCAGCGTGTGGTAGAAATTATGGGTAACCCGATCGGTGCTGAGTTTGGCCAAGTTATTACCCAAACACAATTCGGACAGAGCTTTGAAGAAGCGTTAACTGATTTATCTGTGCGTATCCCGCGTCCCGATGTGCAGATGTTTGTTGTGGCGATTAATATTTTAAAAGAGACCGGTGGTAATTTATCAGAAACTTTTCAAACAATTTGTTTAACTATTCGAGAAAGACAAAAATTAGAAAAGAAAATTGATGCCATGACTGCGCAAGGAGTTATGCAAGGTATAATAGTAACTTCGATACCATTTTTATTAATGGGTGTATTTTACCTCTTAGACCCAGGTCACATTATGCCAATGTTTACCACGACTTTGGGCCTAGTGTTCCTCGCCGCTATGCTAGGTTTGCAAATTATCGGTGGAGTCATGATCAAAAAAATTGTTACAATTAAAGTGTAGATGGAGATTTAAGAATATGAAATACAGCTTAGTGCTATTATTGGCTTTAATACTCACTCATCCTAAAGCCAATGCACTTGTCGACATGAACAGTGCCAGTTATTCAAATTTATGGACTGACTTAGAAGTTCCCGGCAATGGTTACGATATGAAAGTATTGCGGGCTTACAAAAGCCGTACACTTTTTAATGGAATGTTCGGTTTTGGTTGGTGTTCGCCTTTTGAAACTAAGCTTGAAGCAAACGCTGAAGGAAATGTTAAAATATCTGAATGTGGTGATGGACAAGAGATTGTTTTTTCAGCGCGCGAAGTAACTAGAAAAGACATCGACAATACAATCAGTCAGATAATCGCAAAAATGAAAGTCGATCCAAAAGTAAAAGTAGTTTCGAGCGAATACTGGAAAAAACTTTCTGATGATTTGGTTGAAGACGACGACCAAAGAGCCGATCTAGCTAGTCAATACAAAGTAATTATACCTATTAAAGAAGGCGCAAAATTAATTGCAAATGGTAAAGAAGTTGAAAGTGTTGTAGCTGGAAAAGGCTTTTACACTCGCAATTTACCAGATGGCAGTAGCCAACGCTTTGACAATTTAGGACGACTTACACACATTTATGATAAAAATGGAAATTTTCTAAAATTTGATTACGATAAAGATCTTTTAGTACAATTAGAAGATAACGATTCAAGAAAATTAGTTTTTAGATATTATCCAAATAAAAAAGTAAAAATGATTACTGGGCCTAATAGTTTAGTAAGTGAGTACAAATACAACTCTCAAGAAGATTTAATTTGGAATAAAAATGCTTGGGCTAAAACAGATAAAGATGTTTATACCTATGAGTACAACGAATTTCATAATTTAACTAAAGCTACATGGCCAGATAAAACATTCATCGCAATTAGATACGATAATATTAAAGACTGGGTTTTAGGGTTTACAGATAGAGATAAGTGCGTTGAAAACTATAAGTATGAAAACTCACAAAATGCTCCTAGATTTCACTATTGGTCTTCAGTAGTTAAAACTTGCGGAAAAGATGTAGTGGCTAATAATCGCTACGAATTTTGGCACAAGCAGCTGCCTAGCGGCCAAGTGATTTTATCGCGCGTTTTGACTAATACGAATGGCAGTACTCAAGATATTACTTACCACGATACTTTAGGTAAGGCTGTTTCAATCAAAAAGAATAACGAAAAAGTTACATTTGAATACTATCCAGATGGTTTAATTAAAACCAAGGACGCTTCAAATGCAAAAGTTGAATTTACTCATGACCCTGTTACTAAAAAAGTAGCTACGGTAAAAAGCACTTTCTTTAACGAAAAAGCTAAGCCCGTTTCTATTCTAACGACGAGTTTTAAATATGATGGCAAAGGTAACTTAACTTATGCAGAAAACTCAGACGGCCAAAAAATTAATATGACTTACGATCTTAAAGGTCGAATTGCTAGTATTACCGATCAAGCTAAAAAGGTTGTTAAGATTGACTACGAAGAACGATTTGGCAAACCTTCTATGGTGACTCGGCCTGGCTTAGGTACTATTAAAGTGAGTTACAAACAAACCGGCGAGATTGCTAAAGTAGAAAGTGCAGAAGGGCCAACTGTGGCTTCTCAAGTAGCCAGCACTTTTAATAATCTATTAGATGTAATTTCTCCTGCAACACAAGATTTATATTCTTTATAAAGAGGTATATATG
>JBEBIK010000502.1:0-1514 GCA_040080445.1 Pseudobdellovibrio sp. | reverse complement strand
TTCCTGAAATTACATTTTCTATTGAAAAAACTAATTCAAAAGATGAAATAAAAATTTCCACCACCAATCACTTCTTCAGCAAAGAGTTATTGTTCGGGTCTGATTGGAACAAGCTAGAATTATCATTGCAGGATCAAATAGCTGAAATTTTCTTTTCTGAAATGCCAGTTAGTGAAATTGAGTCAAAACTGAAGGCGCTTCTAATCGATACAGATGTATTAACTAATTTGCTTGATAAAGAAGTCCCCAATATATCAGAAGTTACATGTTCTTACTCATCGAAAGCACTCCAAAAAATTGTAAGCCTTATTTTAGAAGAAAAACGTCATCCTATACTTATTGTAGATAGCTTATTGCAAAATGAAAACAGTGAGAGTTCTTTAGCCGAAAAACTTGGATATTACGGAGCCGTAGTACCAGAGTCTATGCAGCCAATTCCCAAGCATATACAAGACAACAACCTCAGCTTAAATGCTGAAGAAAAAAGATTCGGTAAAATTGCTAATCCAACAGTTCACGCAGCACTCAATCAAATCAAACATGTAGTTAATGATGTTGTTGAACAATATGGCAAACCCGAAAATATACATATAGAGTTCGCACGTGATCTCAAAAAATCAAAAGTAGAAAAAGATCGTGATCGTAAAAAGCAAAAAGATAATGAGGCTCGTAACGACAAAGTAAAAGATTTTATTGAAAAATATAAACAAAAAGTTAGTGCATTCAATATTGAAAGAGTAAAACTTTGGTTTGAGCTTGAACCCATGAATAACCAAATGTGCGTCTACTCCGGAAAAACAATATCAGCTAGAATGGTCTTATCCGAAGAAGTACAAGTGGATCATATACTTCCTTTTTCGAGAACCTTAGACGATGGTTTAAGCAATAAAGTTTTAGTAATGGCCTCTGAAAATGTAAAAAAACGCAACAAAACACCTTATGAAGCATTTAACTCAAATCCAGAAAAATGGGCAGCTGTACAAGAAAGAGCGAAACAACTACCCTACAATAAGCAATGGCGATTCGCGGCGGACTCCATTAAAAAATTTGAAGAAAATAACCAGTTTTTACAAAGACACCTAAACGATACACGCTACATAACTAAAATATCTAAAAAGTATCTCAATACAATTATAGACCAATATAAAATTGTAGCTAGCAAAGGACAACTGACAAGTATAATCCGAGGGAAACTGGGTTTAAATCAATTTATTCAAAAACCTGATGGTAAAAAAGATCGTGATGATCACAGACATCATGCAATTGACGCCCTAACTGTTGCATTAACATCAAGAAGCTACTTAAAACAAATTTCTGATGCCTCTGCTAAACATAAAGATCCCAATAGAATACCGAGTCCGCAACCTTGGGATGGTTTTATTAAGGATGCTGAACAAAAATTTAATGAAATAATTGTTTCTCACAAAGTTGACCATGGAAAAAACGGCCCCTTCATGGAAGAGACTTGCTTTGGTTTAGTAAAAAATCCAAACAAATACGAAATTGAAAATAAT
>JBEBIK010000106.1:0-7239 GCA_040080445.1 Pseudobdellovibrio sp. | reverse complement strand
GGTAAATAATGATGAGCACTCGCCCACAGGTTCTGTGATTAAAAAGTTAAAAGAAGTATTTATGCCTCTACTCAAAAGCGTTGTTCAAGGCACAAAAACTCTTAACGAATCTTGTCCAATAGAAATTAATTAACGACTCAAGTATCCAGAAATATCCACGTCAGGAGGATTTAAAACTCCTGCACTTAGCTTCGGGCCATCTAACTCAGTTAAAGAAAAATCCATTCGTGCATCGTAACGACGCTCGATCTGATTTCTTAACCAGACTTCAGCGCGGTACCAAGCTTTTTTGTTTTCGTCATCTTTACATGTTGCTAACTCTTCAACACTTGTAGCGCCCCATCTGAGTTCAACACAATGGTAGGGGTCAAAGCTCAGAGCAAATAGTCTTTGGCGAACATCATCTAAGTTTAATGATTTTAATTCGCCATTTGATTTTTTATAACTAACTTTACATGTATTTGAAGAACTTATGTAAGCTTGCAACATATCAGCTTTGATTTGAGCTCCACTATAATCTAAACGCACATCACGAGATTCATACATTTTAAATAATGATTCTGCTAAATCGCGCAATTCTTTAAACGAAGTTTTTAAACGCGCATCACGTGAAGGCGTTGAATACTCTTCCCATTCACCACTCGTGCCGTAAATATTAACAGGCAATCTGTCTGGGTGAGCTTTAAATACCACTTGCGATTTAGTAGCGCCTTCAACGGCCACTGCACGATCTTGTGCAGTTTGGCAAAGATCTTCGGCTAAACTTTTGATTTCATTAACTGGGTTTAACTTTAAGTTACCAGTTGATAATTTTATTCTTAAATAGTCATAATACCCATAATTTACGCCATCAATAATAAATGGACCCTTGTTCCAGTCAGTACGAGGCTTTCTTTCAGTACCGAAAAATTGTACTAAATCGTAGTCTTTAATTTCAGTATTTTTAGCACCAATAATGCGCCCACCAACATAAGTACCAACTGTTTGATCATAAACCGAGTCCACTAATTGTAACGGACGAAAGTTTTTAAATCCAGCGCCTTGACCTGGGTTACTTCTCACAAATTTTGTACCGAATAAACCCGAAGTGAGGCTGTTATCTGGATGCGCATCGATAAAATATATTTTTCCGTCTTCGGTAACTTTATAAACGATAGCGACGTGCCCGTTTGGATCATAAATATTAGTTCCTGCACGAACTGAACTGCGCTCTAAAGTTACAGGGTAAAAGTCAGCAAAGAGTTTATCGTCATCGCTAATTTCATAGTGGTAGCGAAAGTTTGCAGAGTATACAGAATTAATAATTGTACGATTGAGTGTAGAAATTGGGTTAACAAACCTCACCCCGCTTGATGTCTTAACTGGTAAAAAATCTAAACGAGAAACAATACTGTTACCAAAATTCGAATAGCGTGGGTCTCCGGCATTACCTGGAATGTCTCTGAGTGCTACGCCGTTTGAAACCGAAAATGGTAAGCCATTTTTCCAAGCGAAGTAAGCGCGCATAACATAAGAGAGCTTAGCGCAATCAGCAAACACATTGAGTTGAGCTGAGTCCGATCCACGATAAGGATTATTTTTATGCATCAAGCAGCTTTGAAACGAATCACATTCGCGTTTTTCAACAGCTTGGCCAATTAAAGAAACAAATTCAGAGTAAGCTTTTTCGTCGGCTTCAGACCACGAAGTTTTTTTTACTTTCCATTCTAGAGTTTGAGAAAAAGACAAATTAGAACTTAAAAAAACAGCCAGTAGCAAAAGAGGTAATAGAATATTATTTTTCATAGAGCTATACATAGTACAATTAGTTAAAAAAAGTACTGTCAGATTTTTTTACATGTAATAAGTACTTTAAGGCTTAGCCTAAGATCGAATCGACGTATTCAGTGTAGTTAAAAGGCTTCAGATGATTGATCTTTTCGCCTATGCCTACGAGCTTAATTGGAATATTCAACTGATCGACTACTCCAAGAGCTACTCCGCCCTTAGCCGTACCGTCCATTTTAGTCAAAATAACCCCTGAAACACCAATGGCTCCGTGAAACTCTTTGGCCTGCATCAATGCATTTTGGCCAGAATTAGCATCTAAAACGATCCATGTTTCATGTGGAGCTTCAGCAATAACTTTGGCCATTACCCGCTTAACTTTTTTAAGCTCTTCCATTAAATGAGCCTGAGTATGTAAACGCCCTGCTGTATCTAAAATAACAAAATCAAAATTTTGCGCCTTAGCTTTGGTAATCGCATCAAAAGCCACAGCACTTGGGTCTGTTGTGTTCTCGGGCCAGTAAATTTCAACAGCGCCTTGTCCGTTACTTTCAGTAGTTGCTCTATCCGTCCAAGTTTTTAATTGTCCACCCGCAGCCGCTCTAAAAGTATCGCCAGCGGCTACTAAAACTTTATAATTTTGCGTGGCTAATTGCGCTGACATTTTACCAATAGAAGTGGTTTTGCCGGCGCCATTTACGCCAACAATCATTAAAACTTTTGGACCTGCGTCTGATTTTTTTAACATCTCAGAAACTAAAACTTCGTGCTGAGTTTCAACATGTACAGGTTTTAAAATAGTTATCATTTGCTCGCGCAATGCTGATTTGACTTTGTCGATATTCGACATTTCGCTGTTGCTTAATTCTTTTTCAACAACCGTTAATAATTTTTGCACAGTAGTTGGGCCTAAATCACTGGTATAGAGAATTTCTTCGATTTCTTCTAATACTGCTTTTTTATCAGCATTCGAAAAAGCTTTACGAATACGACCAAAAAAGTTTTCTTCAGTTTTTTTAAGTGCGGTATGTAAATTAACATCAGGCTCATACCCTGGGGTTGCCATAGGAGCAACTGGAGTTTGCAACGTAACAGGCGGAAAACTTGATAAGCTTTCTGCTAATTTTTCTTTTTTACGTTTGAGTTGAGAGAGTGAGATTACGCCGATAACAACAAAAATTAAAAAACCGACGAAACCTAATAAGAACAACAATTGATTTGAGTGAGCTTCTGACATAGAAGCTCACCCTATAATAGAAACTATCTGATGTCAGCTAAACTCACGGAAACCATAGTTGAAACGCCGCGCTCTTGCATTGTTACACCGTATAGTTTTTGTGCTACTTCCATCGTGTGTTTATTGTGCGTAACTACGATGATTTGAGAGCGCTTAGCCATTTCTTTAACTAAATCGTTAAATCTAAATACGTTGGCGTCATCAAGTGGAGCGTCAACCTCATCTAGTAAACAATAAGGAGATGGTTTTACTAAGAAGATCGAGAATACAAGTGCAACAGCTGTAAGGGCTTTTTCGCCACCTGACATCAATGTTACGTTTTGCATTTTTTTGCCTGGAGGCTTCGCGATAATCTCAATGCCCATTTCGCCTTTTTCAACGTCTTCGATTAATTGAAGCATAGCCTCACCACCACCGAATAACACTGGAAATACTTTTTGGAATCTATCATTAACTAAATCAAAAGTTTCTTTGAAACGTTTTGAACAGATTTTATTGATACGATCGATAACTTTACGAAGTTGCTCTTTCGCTTCTGTTAAATCTGCGTGTTGAGCTGTTAAGAAAGCATATCTTTCTTGTGTTTCAGAGAACTCAGTAATCGCTGAGAGATTAACTTCACCGATTTTAGAAAGTTTTTCTCTTAAATCTTTTAACTCAGCATCCGCTTCTTCAGGATTACCTTCACGGCCCGCATACTTTTCAGTAATATCAGGAAGATTAAGCATATATTTTTCACGAACTTGGTCGATCAAATACTGTTCTTTCATTTTAGCTTGCTCAAGTTTTAATTGAGAATCATTCATTAGAGCCAATCTATCGTTACGCTCTCTTTGAGCCGTTATAACTTTGTCTTCTAATTCACGAATGTGCGCTGTTTCGATTTCAAATTGATTTTTAATTTGCGAAGATTGAACACGTTTAGTTTCAACTTCAGCTAACATTCTTTCGAAATCAATTTTAGCTTGCTCTAAAGCATACTGGCCATCCGACATCTGAGAGTTATAACCTTCAGCTTCTTCCGACATTCTAGAAAGTTGCGCGTCTAATTCGCTCACTTGTTTTTGCACCATCTCAAGTTGGCGAGTTACGCCAGCAAATTCTTGAGTACGAGATGCTGACAATACTTGTAAGTTCATCACTTCAGATTGTTGCGCTTCAAAGCCATCTTTCATTGAAGAGTATTCAGTCATTAAGTCTGTTACTACACCTTCAAGCTCGGCTTTGTGAGTGCGTACTTCAATGAGTTTAGATTGTAATTCATCAATTTTTTGAGTGAGCTGCTCTACTTGTTCTTGAACTCGTCTTACTTCTTTTTCTTGTTTTTCAACAGCATTCGAAGCTTGATTAAATTCCATGTCAGCGCGTTCAAAATCTTTACGAAGTTCAGCAACTTTGATTTCTTGCTCTAAACGTCTTTGTTGTGCACCTTCGAAGTCGTTTACAACATTAGCTAACTGCTCTTCGATTTTTTTAAGAGAAGCCGAAGCTAAAGCAAGCTTTCCTTGCCACTCTTGCTTACGATCCGATAATTCTTTAATTTCACGACGACGTTTTAATACGCCAGACTCTGCTGAATCTTTCGAACCACCCGTTAATACGCCATCAGCTGATAATGTATCACCGTCTTGAGTTACGAATGTCCAACCCTTAAAGTCAGGACGTAGTTTTAATGCCGTACGAATAGAATCAACAACGGCTACGCCATCTAAAATTTCAGAAACTTTAGAAGTGTATTTGTCATTTGATTGAACAACATTTTTTAATAAATCTAGTACACCAGCTTCATTTTTAGGATTTCCCTGCAAATGCTTCATATAGTGACCATCATTAGAATAGAAACTAGAACGACCCGAATTTTGAGCTTTTAAGTGATCTACAGCTTCAACCGCTGATTCAGATTTTTGCGACAATAACATTTGAAGTTTAGTTCCGAGAGCGGCTTCCATTGCGATTTCGTAATCAGCTGGCACTTCGATAACTTCAGAAACGGGTTTAAAGAATTCAGAAGTAGAACCATCGGCATGCATTTCTACCGATTTAGCTTTGCTCCACAACATAACTTGCTTAACGCCTTCTTCGAAACCTTCGAAGTTAGCGGCTAAGTTTTCTAAACCATAAAGTCTTGAAGCTGTTTCATTTAAATTGTCTTTAAATTCTTGAACTTCAATCTGTTTTTGGCTTAGAGCCTCAGCTAAAACTTTTTTATTAGTTTCAAAAGATGTTACATCGCTTGATAAATCAATTTGCATCTGACGTTCTTGATCAAGACCTACAGTTACTTTACGACGACGAGTTTCAAACTCATGAAGCTTTTCGCGAAGTTCAGATAAATTAATTTCTTCTTCTGCAAGAGTAGCTTCTAGTTCCACTTTACGATTTAAGAATGAGTTGGTTTGCGCGTCTAAAGAAGACTCGCTCTGACCTAAGGCAATTTGTGTGCGTCTTTTGTCAGTTAATTCGTTATCAATCTGGCTGTAGCGAGCTTGGTTAGCCGAGAAAGCTTCCGATTTTTGTGCTGATTCTAAAGTTAAATTTTCAGACTCAATTTTAAGATTTTCAGCTTGCTCAGTTAACGAAGTTAAATCACGCGCTAATAATTCGTGACGAGCTTTTTGCTCGCTTAAAATATTACCCGTCATTTGCTCGTTACGCTTAGCTTGTTCTAATTCAAAACGTAATTCTTGAATTTCCATTTCTTTCTTTTGCACTGAAGCTTGAAAGCTATAGAAATCTTGTTGAGAGGCTTCAACCGTTTTTTCTTGTTCTAAAACTGAAAGTTTTAAAGTTTCGAGTTCGGCTTGCATAGATGATAAATTAGTTTCGCTGCCCACTTCGATTGATTGAACTTCGTCGAAGATGCGTTGCGCTTCGTCAGCTGCCGTTTTTAAATTTACGTACTGAGCTGAAGACAACCAAAGCTCTAAATCTTCGATTTGGTTTTTAATATTACGGTAACGTTCAGCTCTTTGAGCTTGGCGCTGTAAAGAATCGATCTGACGCTTTAACTCACCGATAATATCTTGTAAACGAACCAAGTTTTGATCAGTAGAAATCAACTTACGCTGAGATTCTTTTTTACGAGCTTTAAACTTAGTAATACCCGCTGCTTCTTCAATTAACATACGGCGATCTTCAGGTTTAGCTGTAATGATTTTACCAATCATACCCTGAGCAATAATCGAGAAACCTTTAGAACCCGCACCAGTATCCATAAAGATCTCTTGAACGTCTTTTAAACGCGCCACTTCTTTATTGATATAGTATTCGCCTTCGCCATTACGGTGAAGTTTACGAGTAACCATGATTTCAGAATGTTTTAAATATTTTGCAGGAAAAGGTCCGCCGTCATTTTCAAGCGTTAACGAAACTTCGCACATACCTAAAGGCGAATAACCTTCAGCACCCGCAAAGATAACGTCCGTCATGCTGCTTGCACGTAAGTCTTTTGCAGATTGGTCGCCCATAACCCACATCAAAGCATCAACGATATTCGACTTACCGCAACCATTAGGTCCAACTACGCCGGTAATACCCGCATCGAATTGGATCACAGTACGATCTTTAAAAGATTTAAACCCAATGAGTTCTAACTTTTTAATTCTCACCTAATACTCCTTTAACACACTATATAACTGTCCTTTGGTCTGGGAAGTGAGTCAATACTGAAATGAGGTATTAGGGATGATTTTTTATTTTCAACTTGCTTAAAGCATAATCAAAAATCTAACTCATTACCCGATACTTTAATTAAGCTCAAAATGCCGTCCAGGAAGGGTTTCAGCGTTTCTGGCTGAGCATAAACGGACTCTGGAAGCACATAATATTGAAAAATATGGCGCTTACTAATGCCAAAAGATTTAACCATCCAACTTGATTTAATTCGAAAGTAACAAAGATGACGAGCAAGCATGTTGAGCGAGATTTCATCAGCCTCAGAACTATTTAAAAAGCTGTTCTTGAGCCAATTTGAACTGGCTAAATCTTGGCCAAGAAAGGCAATATCAATTCCTTGCACAGCACTAATTTGAGTCTGTTTTGGAAACGAAAAAACATAAAGGTATTTCCGAGCTAAAGCGTTGGCAATTAATACCTTGTCGGGCTTTTTGACAAAACCCCACAAAATTGGAAATGAACCACCAGATCCTGTGCTCATGTTACCAGCTGACAAACGCATTAAATTAAACTCATGGCCTTTATAGGGAATGATCACTTCACCTAAAAAATTGATCTTG
>JBEBIK010000501.1:0-1516 GCA_040080445.1 Pseudobdellovibrio sp. | reverse complement strand
GACAAACTTAACGAAGAAAATTTAAATGCAGCAATAGTGAGACTCAAGAATTTACAAATCTTTTCAAAAGTTGATTACAAATTTGACGATCAATTATGTAACTTAGAGCTCAATTTAGTTGAGAAATGGACGACAATTCCCATACTTAAATTTGGCTCTGGTGGAGGCACAAAGTATTACATCTTAGGCTTGTATGATGTGAATGTATTTGGAACATACCAAGAAGTTGGCGGGCAGTACGAAAATTTTCAGAATAACAACTCATTTGTTTTGTGGTACAGAAACCCACAGGTTATTAACGACAGATTCAAGCTAGGTTTTGACGTGTGGGATATCATGCGCGAAAAACTTGTTTATACCAGTGAAGGCGAAAGAATTGGTGGCTACACTCTTAATAGGCGCAAGCTAAATTTATTTACTGAGTATAAGATGCTAGATAATTTAACTCTTGGCGCTGCGGTCGAAAAAAACGATGACTTAGTAGAGCAAAAAACACTGAGTGATGAAGTTCTAAATGAGAACTTAGTAAATAATATTAATATTAGCCAAGCTAATACAAATTATATTATAACTTCACTTTATGCAAAATTAGGAACGCTTAACTACGATAACGAGTTGGTTGATGGCTATTTATTCTCGCATACATACCAATTAATTAATAATCAATCTGCAGTAAGTTTGTACCAGAGAAATTTATCTGAATTTCAATTTTTCAAAACTTTATTTGATGACGATACCTTTGCCAGTAGATTTACATATGTTAATCAAAACACTTCAGACGTATCACAGGCGATTGATGTAGGAGGGTTGTCAGAAGTGAGAGGCTATTTTGATGGTCAATTTCGAACAAATGAATTGCGTTTTCTTAATCTAGAGTATCGCAAGAAAGTATTCGAACTCGGCACCAAATTAAAGATTCAAGCCGTTCTATTTTACGACCGCGCTCAAGTAGGAAAAACTCTAGTTAACTTAGAGAGCTCTGGCTTAGGAGTAAGGTTTATATCACCTGATATTTACCGATTAAATTTAAGATTTGACTACGTTTTCAAAACTCAATCAGAAAAAAGTCAGGTCTTGAGCTTTGGTTTACAGCAGTTTTTTTGAGTAGAAAACCAAACTATCTTTTCAAAAGTCTTTGAGTTTCGTCCGCAATAAAATCAGTTTCGGCCCGGTCGCAGCTGAGTTGGCTTACGACAATAAGTTTGTGCTCGCCAGTTTCTTTCATTTTTTTTGGGAGTGTCAGTTCCAAGAGGTCATCGCTGCGGATTGCCACCCGGTGAGGTAAAACAGATACAATACTGCCGGCACTGGCCGCAGCACGTAAGGTTTCAAAGCTTTCGCACAAGACCAAGGGTTTTTGCACTTCAAGCTGCTTCATGTATTTTGCAAAATAACGAGGAAAGCCTTCTTTGCCGCCGGCTAGCGATCCCAAGCCAAATTTTTCAATGGCCGCCCAGCCTAATTTCGAAATAGGGTGATTTTTTGAAACATAAAGCCCAAGCCGGTCCGTATAAAC
>JBEBIK010000500.1:0-1519 GCA_040080445.1 Pseudobdellovibrio sp. | reverse complement strand
TCCTTGATACTTGTAGGCTGTGTGACTTCAAAAAATTACGATAAATTTAGAGCCGCAAATGTCAGATCGATCTTAGTGCTGCCACCTAAAAATCAAAGTACCGATATACGCGGCACGTATAGTTTTTTGTCGACAGTTACAATGCCCATAGCTGAAAAAGGCTTTTATGTTTTTCCGGTGAGCATTGTAGATCAAATGATGAAAGAAAATGGCGTGCCTTCAGCTGATGAAATGCATACTGTTTCGTTAAAAAAAATAAAAGAAATTTTAAATCCAGACGCTGTACTCTATATAACTCTTGAACAATATGGTTCTAAGTTTGTAGTTGTACAAAGTCAGACCACCGTGGTGGCTTCTGCAAGGCTCATAGCCACAGCCACTGGCGAATTACTATGGGAAGGCAAAGCTGCAAAAGTGATTGCATCTTCAGACGGCGGCGGAGGCTTAACCGGCATGTTAGTGAGCGCCATGGTAAGCCAAGCCGTTAACTCCTCTGTAGATCACGCGCACAATGTGTCTGTAATTGCCAGCCAAGAACTTTTTATGACCCAAGGCCAAGGTTTACTGAACGGGCCTTACAAACCTGAATCGAAAGAATAGTTCGCATTAGGGGTTTTTATTATTGATTTGTTTTTCTACTAATTCTGGTTAGAATTGAGTTAGATGAAAAATAAAACTGAACCAAACCCCTTCGAACTTTTATTGGACGATAACACAGTAACATTATCTATTAACCAAGCTTCAGGTCTTAATTTTGGCAATATGCTAAAATCCAACAATAAAAGAAAAGATTTGCGTAATCAGGTTACCGGACGCGCCATGGTTTACTCTACATAAGGAAAATCTTTAACACGCGCTGTGCTTCGTGAAATTAGCCTCAGTGGTCTTAGTGCCGAAATTCATTCGGTCGAAATCACACCGGATATGAAAGTCATAATCGAACTGGCCGGTGAAGGCGCTATGCTTGGAAAAATCCGCGCCACGGTTATACATCGCCTTAACATCGAAAACCAACCCAAGGGAATAAACTGATGGGTGTGCAATTCGAAAATCAAAGTGCTGACTTTCGCGCACTTGTAGAAAAATTTATTAAGACTATTGGCAAAGCCGTTCCTCGTTAGACAACGTCTGTATTTACATATTATTTACATATTTGTGTTGATCAAGTCAAGCACTTCATTTTATGACTAAATGATGGAAATACTTAAACTTGATAACACCGAACTCTCGAAGCTACCTTTTATTGCTAATCGCATCAGTTGCGGCTTCCCGTCGCCCGCTGATGATTATGTAGAAGGGCTACTTAATTTAAACGAAAAGTTAATACCTAGGCCCTCTTCTACTTTTTTAGTTAAAGCCGAAGGCGACTCTATGACTGGTGCCGGAATTTTTGAAGGCGATCTGCTTATTGTCGATAAATCCATTAAGCCTGCTCATAATCAAATTGTTGTGGCCGTTATTAATGGTGAGTTTACGATTAAGCGGCTTATTTTTAGGTTTCCGAAAACTTTTTTGCAGC
>JBEBIK010000499.1:0-1520 GCA_040080445.1 Pseudobdellovibrio sp. | reverse complement strand
ATATCAGAGTTGCAAAGTTTACCTTCGCCTGTGTATGGCAATTCGCTTTCAGATTCTAAAACACGTAAAATTGGTAATTCATATTTTTGCGCAAATTCAAAATCGCGTTCGTCGTGTCCAGGAACTGCCATGATAGCGCCGGTGCCGTAATCCATCATAACATAGTCGGCAATCCAGATTGGAATTTCTTTTTGGTTTAACGGATTGAGAGCAAAACCACCTGTGGCAACGCCCGTTTTTTCAGTTGCTGCTTTACGATCAACTTCGGATTTTTTGGCAGTGCCTGCGATGTAGTCGGCAACTCGAGCTGCCTGACCTTGGGTTACAATTTTTTTAACTAGCGGATGTTCGGGAGCTAACACCATAAAACTTACGCCGTAAATAGTATCGGGGCGAGTGGTGAATATTTCTAATTGGTCTGAAACACCTTTAACGCTGAATTTAACAGTGGCACCTTCAGATTTTCCGATCCAATTGCGTTGAGCTTCTTTAGTTCTTTCGGGCCAATCGATTTTGTCTAAATCGTTTAATAATCTTTCAGCATAGTCAGTGATTTTTAACATCCACTGTTTCATCGGAACACGAATAACGGGGTGGCCACCGCGTTCTGATTTTCCGTCGATAACTTCATCGTTGGCTAAAACTGTTTTTAAAGCCGGACACCAATTCACTGGACCTTCTTTTTGATAAGCTAAACACATTTCATAAAGTTTTAAGAAAATAAATTGGGTCCATTTATAATAATCAGGTTCGCAAGTTGAAATTTCGCGAGTCCAATCAAAACTGAAACCATATCTTTGTAAAGTAGCTTTAAAACTTTCTATAGCTTTTTTAGTCGTGATCGTGGGGTGAACACCAGTTTGAATGGCATATTGTTCTGCAGGTAAACCGAAAGCATCAAAACCCATCGGGTGTAAAACATTAAAACCTTTTGTTCTTTTATAGCGAGAAATAATGTCGGTTGGGGTGTAAGAGGCGATGTGACCCATGTGCAAACCAGACCCTGAAGGGTATGGGAACATGTCGAGTGCATAGTATTTTGGTTTTGCAGAATTATTATCGGCTTTGTAAGCTTGTTTTTCTTGCCAGATTTTTTGCCATTTAGATTCGATTTCGGTGTGTTTCATATAGAGTTAATCTAATGCTTTGCACAGCCGAAATCAAACCCGGAATGTTAATTAAGACTATGCAGCGTAAGTGCTTTTAAATTTTTTGTACTGTGCAAATTTTTTTTTATAGTTCTTATCACCACAATTGCTAAAGTCCTAATTGTTTGTGCTAGGACCAAAGGCTCAATAGACTTTTGTAGCGTAAAATCTCAAAATGAAACACAAAAATTGCCTCTATTAATGGTTGTCGAGCGCTTCACTATTTTTTATAAAAATCCGATAAGTAACTAATGAAAAAAGATCCTAAACATCGACCCATTTTGGTTTTAGATGATATCACTTCAAACGGGTGACATTATACTAACACACTCTCATAGCTGGGCAGATGTTTTGTCCATGCTACGTTTTCGT
>JBEBIK010000105.1:0-7263 GCA_040080445.1 Pseudobdellovibrio sp. | reverse complement strand
GTTAATGAGTCTGCGTAAAATAAAATAATAATGATGTGGCATTAAACTTCCAGACCAAGCGGTGCACATCAATGAGGTTTTCATACAATCGAATTTGCCAGATAAGGTTTGATACTCATCGCCTAAACCCATCATATGGCCAATTTCGTGCGCAATTACGTTAGGTGTCCAATCACGACCCCAATTGCGGTCGTAGGGCCCACGTGTGGTGTCAAAAACCAAAACTGAGTACAGCGACTCTGCTTCAGTTTCAACTAAATCAAATTTAAACACATAATTAAAATCTGCGGTAACACGTTTAGCATTCCAAATGTCTTCTGCCGCTTTTATTTTTTGTTTATAATTATTAAAATCTTCGCCAACTGGGTCTTTCAGATGAATCCGAATATTAATAACGTAAGTGCCCTCTTCAGCTTTTAAGATATCGTAAACATATCTTTTTTTAATAATGTTAACGTAAGTAATTGTGCCTTCAACTCTTTGAATATTTTTTAAATTTTTAAATTCAATTTCTGATGGCTTCGGAAAAACTAAATCAGAATCGGCCAAGTGAACATAAAAAGATTTAAAAGATTCGGCTGGTTGAACTTCACGGTCTACTTCACTAAAAAGAATTTCGTAGAGCCAACGGTATTGTTCGCTAATAGCGGGTGGAGTTTGCGTTTGGGCAGTAGAAGATAAGGCTATAAAAAAAGCGGCAAGAAATAGTTTCATATTATTTTCCAGACCAATCTAAGGGCTTACAAAACGCAATAAATCTTTCAGTTTCTGCTCCGCGCGAGCCTTTGATCACAATCATGTCGCCAGACTTAACGCTACTTCCAAGCTTTTGGCCTAACTCTTCAGAAAAACTAGGCTGTATAAAGACTTCGCCTTTAAAACCAGATTTTTCTACGCCTTTTTTAAAATCTAAATGATTTTCGCCTATAAAATAAATTTGTGAAAAGCCAGAACTCCCTGCTATATCGGCTATGTCTGTGTGAGCCGCGGCTGCATGCTCGCCTAACTCTTTCATTTGGCCAAACACTCCGATTTTTTTTCCTTCACACTTGAGCATGGGCACATTGTGTAAAAGAGCTTTCATGCTGTCAGGGTTGGCATTGTAGCCATCAAAAAGAATTTCGGCTTTAGCTTCTGTTTCGATAAATTGATTACGCCCCCAAGCCGTTTTACAGTTGGGAAGTGCCTTCCAGATTTGTTCAGGCGTGAGACGACACGCATAAGCTACAAGAGCTGCGGCCATTAGGTTTACTAAATTCTGTTCGCCAAAAATAGGTACTGTGGCTCTTCCGGGTTCAGCTGCTATAATGCCTACGATGCTCATTTCTTTCATTTTGAGTTCTTCAATTTTAAAAAATACATCAGCTTCTGTATTGGCACCTGAAAAGCTCAGCATACGTGACTCTGGATATTTACGCGCTACTGGGTACATCATATCAAAAGTTAAATCTTGATCTTGATTGAAGATGCGAATGGTTTCTTCTTTAGAGTCCATATAGATTTCGCTTTTGGCTTTAGCTATATTTGCTTGAGTTCCAAAAAATTCTATATGTGCCGTACCCACCATGGTGCAAACCACGATATCGGGCTCTGCAATTTTAACTAATTGAGTGATTTCGCCTGCGTGATTCATTCCCATCTCAACAACAGCAAACTCTGTGTCTTTGGGAATGCTTAAGAGAGTCATCGGAACTCCCCAGTGGTTATTAAAACTGCCTTGGCTATAGTGAGTTTTGCGGTAGGTACTTAAAATTTGAGCGGTAAACTCTTTGGTGGTGGTTTTACCATTAGAACCCGTAATTCCAATAATTTTTGTATTCAAACTTTTACGATAGTGATGCGAAAAATCTTGAAGAGCTTTTAATGTGTCATCTACTAAAATAATACTTACTTTTGATTTTAGAGTTTCGAATTTTTCAGGCAAAGAATGCACTAAAAGAGCTGAAGCTCCCGCGTGCACCGCAAGATCTAAGTAATCATGCGCATCAAAAGCGTCGCCTTTTAGAGCTATAAAAATTTGACCTGTTAAATTTTTACGAGTGTCGGTGCCAATTTCGTTAAATTCAACTGTGTGAGTTGAAAGAATTTGTCCATTTGTCCATTCTGCGATTTGCTGCAAAGTCCACTTCATCTGACATTCCTCTAATTATTTAAATATTTTTTTGCTACATCGAAATCGCTGAAATATTTCTTTTCAGTTCCGATAATTTGGTAATCTTCATGACCTTTGCCTGCGATTAAAATAACATCATCATTTTTTGCGATCGCAATAGCTTTTTTGATAGATTGTTCGCGGTCTGCATCTACATCTACATTTTTATAATTGGCTGGTAGTCCTTTAACAATATCGGCAATAATGTCATTAGGATCTTCGGTACGTGGGTTATCTGAAGTGATAAATACTTCATCACTTAACCTAGCTGCAATTTCAGCCATCAGAGGGCGTTTTGTTTTATCACGATCACCGCCGCAGCCAAATACAGTAATAATTTTACTAGATAACCCAGATGTCTTTTTAATTTTCTGTAAAGACTTTAAAACATTTTCTAATGCGTCAGGCGTATGGGCGTAATCAACAAATACAGTTTTATTCGACTGAGACTCAACTTTTTGTAAGCGGCCCGGAACACCTTTAAAGTTTTTAAGGGCTTGCAAACTCTGCTGCAAGCTAAAACCCGCAGATATAGCCGCTACACAGCTGGCCACAATGTTATAAATGCTGTGCTCTCCCGTTACTGGCAATTTAACTTTTTGAGTTTCTACTGAAGTTATTAGCTCAAATTCAGTTTCGTTAAAATCCATATTCAAAACTTTAAATTGAAAATCGGATTCTCGTTGTCCGTAAGTCCAAGCAAAAACCTCTTCGGCTACTTTTAATTTGCGGCCATAAGAATCATCTATATTAATAACTGCAAATTTTGGTTTTTTAGCCGTGAGCCACATTAAATCGGTAAATAATTTTTGCTTAGCCGCAAAGTAGTCATTCATGTTTTTGTGATAATCTAAGTGATCAAGAGTTAAATTAGTAAATATCACCGTGTTAAAATGTACGCTGTGCGCACGCTTTTGCTCGAGCGCATGGGAAGAAACTTCTAAAGCTGCGGCTTTGGCCCCTGCATCGATAAAGTCGCGAAGTCTACACTGTAAAGTAACAGGGTCTGGTGTGGTCATTTGCGAATTCCATACTTTTTCGCCTACGCGGTGATTAACCGTACCCATCACGCCCATTGGTTTTTGATGATATGTAAAAATATGTTCTAAAATATAAGTAATCGATGTTTTGCCATTTGTGCCAGTCACTCCAAAGCAAAATATCTCTTGCGACGGAAAATTATAAAACTTGGCAGCTAAAATATCGAGTAATTGGCGCGTATCAGGAGCCTCAAGAACCAAATAGGGATAGCTTTCTGGTACTTTGCTTTTATTTTCAACAACTAAGGCAATGGCCCCATTTTGAATAGCCTGCTCGATGAAGTTATGACCATCGTTTTCGATGCCACGAACAGCTATAAAAACCGAATTGGGTTTTACCTGCCGAGCATCAAAGCAAACAGACTCAACGACGCTCTGAAGAGCGATATCTAGAGCTTGTGAGGACTCTCCGCTTGGTTCGGAGCTTCCAAAATATGAAAATAACTGATGCAGTTTCATAGTAATTGAGCTTAATATTTGAAGTCTAAGTTTACAACTAACACTTGAGATCTGTGAGAGGTATTGACGAGTGCGACAAGCAGGCCCCCTACAAGCCATTGAAGTTTTTAATAATCCTGATGGAAAATGGGTCATCTTATTTCATGGCTATGGGGCCGATGCCTCTGATTTAGCAAGTTTTGCAGAGGCTGTTACTTTAGCTAAACCTTGCAACTGGCTTTTTCCGAATGCGCATCTCAGTGTACCGATAGCGCCCGGTTACTCTGGCCGAGCTTGGTGGAATATTCGCATGACCGAACTTCCTGGTGATTGGACTGAACTCCGCCCTCCCGATATGGATAAAGCAGTTGAAAAAGTTATGAAAATGATGACTTCCATGAAATTTGACTGGAAAGACGTTATCTTAGGCGGCTTTTCACAAGGAGCCATGCTTGCAACTGAAGTATTTTTAAAAGCTCCCGAGTCTCCTGCTGGTCTCATTTGTATGTCTGGCACTTTACTGAGTAAATCTACATGGAAAGAGCTAATTGCAGCGCGAAAAGGTTCGCAGGTTTTAATGTCGCACGGAGAATTAGACCCAGTTCTTCCCTATAACGGCTCAATGTTACTGCAAAAGTTTTTTCAAGAAAATGGCATCACCACCCAATTTGTATCTTTCCGCGGTGGACATGAAATTCCTATGCAAGTGATTCAAAAAATGAAAAACTATATTTCAGAGAGACTTTAAATAAATGAAATATACGATCGAAGCTAAAAATTTAGGGCGCGTTTACAAGACCTATACTAAAAAAGAAGGCATCATAAATTCTTTAAAGGGCTTTTATAACCGCCAGTACACAGAAAAAGTAGCTCTCAAAAATGCCAACCTCAATATTGAAGCTGGCAAAATTGTTGGCCTCGTAGGTTCTAACGGTGCCGGCAAAACAACTCTTCTTAAAATTCTGTCAGGTTTAATTTACCCATCAAGTGGCACGGCTACTGTACTCGGTTATGAGCCTTGGAAGCGCGACAACGATTTTTTAAAACAGATCAGTATTTTATTAGGTCAAAAAAATCAATTATGGTGGGACATCACCCCTCGCGACAGTTACTCGTTACTAACAAAAATATACGACCTCAATGAAACTAAAGCTAAAAAGCGAGTTGATGACTTAGCTCAACTACTTCAATGTACAAGCGTGCTCAACACGCAGCTACGCAGACTAAGCCTTGGCGAAAGAATGAAAATGGAAATTATTGGTTCGCTTTTACACGAACCTAAAGTTTTATTTTTAGATGAACCTACTATTGGTTTAGATATCGTTGCGCAAAACTCTATTCGTAATTTTTTAGAAACTTATGTAAAAGAATTTCAGCCCGCTATTATTTTAACTTCACATTACATGGATGATATTGCTCAACTAGCTGATCAGTTGCTACTCATCTCTCAGGGTGAAATTGTTTACGATGGTGATGTTGAGCATTTTATGCAAAAAACCGATTTAAAGAAAAAATTAATTTATCGTTTAAAAAATTCAACAGAAGAAAAAGAAATAGTTTTTAATTCGCAGCAACTCACGCAGGTTTTGAGTGATTTATCAAAAGCTGGCGAAGTGGCCGATTTAAAAGTAGAGGAAGTCGATTTTGAAGAAGCAATTCACCGCTTTCTGGAAGCGGAATCTGGCGCTCGCTAACTTAGCCGTAGTTACGAACCTCGAGTACAGATTTAATTTTATTATTGATGCCTTTGTTCAGCCTATTCTGAGCGTGGGTATTGAATTGCTATTGTGGATCGCCATTTTTAAAACCGTAGATGCCACAGGCCTTATTGGCGGTTTCGGTCGAGATTCTTATTTAGCTTATGCCGTATGGGCTCCGTTCTTAGGCCGCATTGCCATTAGCTGGATGTACGAAGCTATGATGGTCGAAGAAGTGGTGAGCGGTTCTATCAACACCATACTTACTCGCCCACTGAGCTTTTTTGAATATTACATGAGCCAAACAATCGGTTACAAAGTGATTACCACAATGTTTTCGATGTGCGTACCACTAGGCGCATCTTACTTTTTTAAACTACCAGTTTTTTACGATCGACTGCCAGCAGCTTTTTTATTAGTTATCTATTATTTATTTTTAGTGCACACCATGAGCTTTATTGTGGCTACTTTAGGCTTTTATTTAACTAGGGTTCGTTCGTTTACTCTGCTTAAAAACTTAAGTCTTATGCTTTTAGGTGGCGAATTAGTTCCGATCGACTTAATGCCAAAAAATTTATCTGAACTTTTACTTAACTTACCTTTTTCTTCTGGCGTTTATGTTCCGCTTGCCTTTATTACGGGTCGTGGAGATTGGGAATTACTTTACAAAGGCTTTTTTAATGTAACTTGGGGCTTAGCTATTGCAGGCGTAGTTTCTTACATATTATGGAAACGTGGTGTTCGTGAATACACAGGGACCGGTGCCTAATGCCTATGTGGGATCAATTTGTTAAATACATGGGAATCTACAAAGCCTTTTTTAAAGCGAGCTTTGTGGCCGACCTCGAGTACCGCCTTAATTTCGTCGTTTTAGTAATTGGCGAATTTATTTGGTACTCAACCCAACTTATTTTATTTGAAGTACTGTATCGCCACACCACTATTATTGGCGACTGGGACGTACATCAAATGCGCGTGTTTATTTTCTTAGTGCTTTTCACTGATTCGATTTACATGATTTTATGGGATCCTAATTTTTCGGTGTTTACCGATAATGTTCGCAAAGGCAGCCTGGATTTACTGCTCATGAAGCCTATTAACTCGATGTTTATGCTGAGCTCGCAGCGCATTTCGGTTTCGCATATTCCGTGTTTCTTTATTACTTTCGGTGGCTTGATTTGGGCATTGGCACAATTACCCGATTTTAACTGGTTTAAATTGCTCTGGTTAATCTTCTTAATTCCGGCAGGGCTTTCAGTTATTTTCTGCGGACGGTTTGCTCTCAATAGCACTTCGATTATCTTCACTCGTGCCGATTTCTTACAATACGTGTGGTATTCAATTTTTAGACTTGGGCTTAGACCTGATGCGATTTACTCAGGCGCTCTTCGCATTATTTTAATCTTTATTGTTCCGTTTGCCATGGTGGCTTCTATTCCTGCACGTATATTGCTTGAGCCTACCACTTATTGGATGATTTTATGGGCGCTAGTGTTGCCGTTTATTTTATTTAGTCTTTTGAAAAAATATTGGGTGTTTTGTTTGAAGCATTACTCGAGCGCTAGTAGTTAAGTCATTACCAGCATTTACTTTCTGGTAATGAAAAAATCTTAGGCGTTTGAGAAGCCTTATATTCTGATTCAAATTTTTTCATTTTTATTTTAATTTTTTCATTTTCAGAATTTGGTGCACATTCAAAAAGACCATCTGCAATACCTTGATCATCAGTAATTAAAGAATATTCAACCTTTTTAATTTTAAATACCACTGGCGAATTCTTAATCGGCTTTACAGTTCCAAGACCGTAATCGCACTCAAATTTTACTTTTAAACGACATGTTGCAGGCTCTGATCCTGCTGTTTTGATAAAAAAACCAAAGTCATCGTTACCTGGCATAAAATCACGAGTATCTTCTCCAATTTTAGCATTAGACAT
>JBEBIK010000104.1:0-7266 GCA_040080445.1 Pseudobdellovibrio sp. | reverse complement strand
GACAGGTGTCGAGCTGTTCAAAAAAAACAGACAACGACATAAATGCTTTTGCAAAGCCTGGTAGTAAGCCTCAGGTGATTGATTACTTAAGAGGCAAAACAAGTTCTCAAGTTTTAAAAATAAAGTATAAAGCCCTCAAAGCAGCCTGTACCTTAGAAACTGTTAAATCTGTAAAGGGACAAGCTAACGAAGAGTCTGCAGGCATTACGCCTCCAGCGGATCAGCCTCCAATTAGTAATAATCCACCTGTTCCTGTGTCAGTTGAAAACCCAACGCCTGAGTCAGTGACCTACGATCTCAAAGCCCAAGCCCAAATCGATCAAGATCTTAAAGAACAAGTTAAAACCGATCTTACAATTAATATCGATAATCAAACTCTAAAAGTAGATTTTGTTGTTAAGCCGATTTCATTTCAAGAATACTTAAGCTTAGATCTTAACAAAAAGAAATATCTTATGAAGTACACACCAGTGCTCTCATACACATATATTTTTGAACTTATCCGCGGAGATTTATCGACTGTGGGTGGGGGCGACGGAAAAATTTATGAAAAAGTAGATAGCAGCAATAAAATCGTAACGACTAGAATTGGCGATGATAGTTATGATTTTGTTTTAAATTGCGTATTAAATCGCGAAATCAATCCTGAAAACCCAGATATGGCTGCGGAGTTTGAATCTCAGTGGGTTGACATCAACTGCCAAGCTCCAAAAAATGAAGAAGAAGTATCTGTTTGCGCAGGAAGCTAAAATAATATTTTTAAATAATAATGATTGAAAAGGACTTCAACATGAAAAAAATTATCTTAATAGCATTTTTGACATTAACCACTTTATCAGCTCAGGCTGTTATATTAGAAGCTAAACCTGTAAGCGATTTAATAACTTCAATTCAAAGTGCTCAATTTAAGTATAAAGAAACAGGAATGATTTTTGGCTATACAACAATTCAAAGTTGTCTTTATGTTAGTAAAGATTTTGCCATTCTTAAAAATTACTGTTTTCCTAAAAAAGATTACCCAGCTCAGGCTTATACAATTATTTCTCCTAAATTTGGTATGATAGATTTATATCAAGAGGATCTTGTAAGCGTGCTTAAACGTGATATTCAAATTACTGAATTTCCTGATATCTTAAAAGATTATGTAAAAGTACCTTTAAATAATTCGAATATAGAGGGTCTTAATAAGATTATTGAAAAACTTTATTATCAATATGGACCTGCTTGTTGGTCAACTAATGCTAGCTATTCTGATCAACAGCCCGATGTACGATGCTCAACTACAGAAGTTATAGATTTTGATCTATGGAAAGTAGAAACTCAAAATATTACAAGTGATCTAAAAAGCTGGAAAAATTTAATGCAAGCAGTTGAGGCTGCCATTACTAAAACCAAACTTCAGTAAGGTGTAAAAGCCATACCTTGTGGCACATTGATATTAGTCCAATTAAAAAATTCATTTTTAAAAGTAACCAGTGCAATGCGCGAGTTGCCTGGTTCGGCAATATAGATATTTCCTACCGTATCCACTGCAATTCCAGTTACACCCGCTAATCCATCGGCCACAACGGTTTTACCGCTAGGTTCAGCTTGATGGTAACGATAAACCTTTGCATTTGTAGCAGTACCCTCAGCAACGAAAGCGCGCCCATTTACGTCAATTGTAATTGTCACAGGTTCTTGCACCGAATCGTTAGGCGAAGAGAGCAATCCGCCCCAGTACACTTTTGCTGTTTCGAATAAACCTACGAGCATAATATCATTTACACCAAAGGCAATGGCTGTGGGTCTTGCTAAATAGGTATTAATAATTTTTCGATCTTTTACGCGCATGATGTTAAGTGCAGTTGGGTCTTCTTGATTTACGTAAACATCGCCAAAAGAATCGACGGCCACAGTGCGTGGGTCCAAAAGATTATCAGCCATAACCGTAATCACTTTACTATCTAAATTAATTTTTAATACACGAGAGTTGCCTGTTTCAGCTACGTACAGATTTTGAAATTTATCAATCGCAATTCCGCGAGGATCGTTGAGGCCAGTTACAAAAGCTTCTCGAACCGCGTTTTTGTCGTATTTCCAAATAGTGCCAGTGCCATCGCCAGAAGAAATATAAAGTGGAAAGTTATAAATTGGCGCTTGGCCTGCACGTAGTAAGTCTGCAGGATGTTTACCGCAAGAAAAAATACTCAAGAGCATAAAAAAGAGCGAAAGCGTTTTCATTAGAATGTAAATCCAAATCCAAACACAGGGTAGCCATCTTGTTGTTTGATGGGTTCACTGAGTTCTACACCATCCTGCTTAGTTAATGTTTGTGATTTAACTTTATAGCTGGCATGAAAGAAGGGGCCATTGCCGCCGCTACGTGATAATGAAAATCTAGCGCCTAGGCCAAAAACAAATCCCGAACCTGTTTCTTCAGCAATAGCGCGATCGGTGTAGGCACGCTTTGCAGAAATTAAATATCCTAACTCTAAATAAAATTTTGAAAGATAAGTTTCGAGTTTAATTCCATAAGCCGAATCTTTTTCGTTAGAGCCGTGTAAATCGTAATCGAACATGGCGCCAAAACCTACACGTTCGTAAGCCCAAATAAATTCGCTACGAGTTAAAATAGAAGAGCCCGATGGACCAGCTCCACCTTGAGTGGTCGAACTATTAAGTGCCATAATTCCGACTGAAACAATTTTTTTAGCTTTAGAGCCGCTGCTGCCTCTGTTTACTTGAGAGTAGGCATTAACAGATAAGGTGAATGCACTGATGAAAATAATTATGTAATTCATGTATCTACCTCAAGGTTCTGAACGAGCGAGTTCCTGATATGCTTTGGTTGTTGCAAGAGTCTTTGCTTCTCACATTATATTGATAATATTTATAAGGTTGTAAGCCAGTAATATCCATCGCATGGAAGGTCACCATGCTGGAATTTTCTGTCGATACTCCAGTTGGGCCAGTGATACCATGACCTTCTTGAGATGTTGAACTTTCATTTGTAAGCCACTGCACGCGTGCACTAGTAGAAGTGATACTCACCACTTGAATAGATGAAATAATAGGTGAAGCTGTATCGACTAAACAATCGGCTGGGGCACCGCTCCCGCTACCATCTAATGGCGAATCAGGGTTGACCGGAATTTCACATATCTGTGCGGCGTAATTACCTTCTAGTAATAAGTCAGGTCCGTTGATGGATACACCATAAGTACGAGATGCCGTACTACCTGCTCCAAAAATATTGGCGATAGGTCCGGCTACTGCAATGTTGAGTTTACCTTGTAATAACAATTCTTTAACTTTAGCGGCACCTAATAAAGAGATTAAATTTAGCGTTACAGTTTGATTGCTGTTGTTGGCAGGTATGGCATTAATAAAGTTATTCCAGTAAGTACGGTTTGCAGTATCAGAGATCCACGATTCGACTGCAGCAGTAGCGAGACCTCTATCGAAACCATCTTGATCAATACCAATACCGTTAATGACGATAGCAACTGGATTAGCATTAGAGCGACGTAATTGCACAACGATGTCGGCTTTAGTAATATTGAGTAAATCGTATGAAGAAAGCTTCGGTAATCTTGGGTCATAGAAAAACTCGACTGAGCGCATACCTGAATAGGCCGTGCTCCAAGAAACTGAGGGAGTTAATACGGTTCCTCCAAATGCAGCTTGAGCAATAGAGTTACCATCATTGTGAATATAAGTATTAAGTAATTTATAACTTGGGCTTGTTGAACAAGTTAAAGGAGTCTTAGATACAGTAAAACCTTCCATAATTAAAATAGGCTTTGAAGCTGTAGTGGTATCGGTCTGAACAAAGGCATCATCGCCTGTAACAACTCTAAAAACACCATCATCAAATAAGTTATTAATTGTTAAGCTTGTTGAAGTTAATAACTCACTTATACCAATATCAAAAGTATTCGGAGTTGATATTTTATAATGTTGTAAGGCCCAATCCATAAAGTAAGTATTAACTGCTCCTGTTGGAGTTTTTGCACCTGAGCAAGCAGCGCCAATGCAAGAGTAATTGCGATGTTGAATTTTTGTAGAAACACCAGAAACCATACTTTCAGGAGGGCGTCCTGTAAACACACCATCTACAAAAATAGCTTCTGTATCTGAGCTGTCACGCGCGGTTACAACTAATAAACGAGCGTCGCCTAATTCAAAGTTTGCAGTCGGGTAAGTGTAATTAAATTCAAATGGCCACTGAGAGTCAGTCGCCGTTACACCTAGTGCTCTACGCGGTCCTGTAAATGGTAAATCAGTTGCAGTCCAGCTAGGAATGTCATTAGTTGATTCTATAATACGAGTCACTGTGTAGAGTTGGCCACTTGGTGATCCGTCGGTGCGTGTTCCGCCATCACCAATTGTAGGAGCTCCAAGGTAGTCTCCATTGGATAAACCTTCGGCTTTACCGTCACAAGAAGTGACATAAACTCCATAGGCAAGCAGGACTAATATTTTAAGCGCACCAGAAAAACGTCCCATATAGATATATTATCGGTTATTTCAGAGGTAAAATGAGTGAAATACAAAAAAATATTTCTCAAAAGCTCTATTTTTTAGATAAAATGCTAAAGTTGTAAAAGCGTATCTAATTGAGATTTGAAAAGTTCAAAAAAATGTTTAACTAGTAGCTATCAGAGGCTTCAAACAAAAAGCTCTGAGAATTGCCACTAAAGCGAAAAAGCTTGTCCGTGCTTTTAAAGTAGGCCTCGCCATTAGAGTTCAGTTTAAACATTGAAGTGAGTTGTGCAGCTCTATCGCCACTAATCTCAAAACGCATATATTTTTTTGAAGACGAAATTACTGTATTAGCAGTTTTGTTTAAAATCACTTGGCATTGGTTGCGGTATTCGCCGCAAACTAAGTTAAAGTCTCCATTGTCTCCCATAACAATAGATTTGCCTTTGCCAAGCATAGTGTCTTGCTCAGGCACAATCATCATTTGGTACAAATTAATAGAGTCTGAGTCAGCGTTACCGTAAATATCAGTGGGAGTAATAAAAGCAATAGCATTGTGGTCGCCAATAAAAAATCTAAGGCGAGTTGCCGAAAAACTTAGACTGCAAATAAAACTGCAGAGTACAATAATAGTTAGTTTCATATATTCTCCTACAAATTATAAAAATATTTATCAGTTAAGTCTGTAACGGCCGCCCAGTCTTTGGCAAATAAAGAATAGTATTCAGGGTAAAATTCTGCAAAATTTTGCTTGCGATAAAAATCTTGGCGTTTCATCCAAATAATAAACTTTCTGAATTTTAATTCGTCGCTTTTGTTAATATCCATATAGCCCAATACTTCTGGATTTTTAACATGCTGGCGTACAGCTTGTTTTACATATTCTGGTAAAGTGTGTATCGCAAGATATTCAGGCGACTGCACCATGTTAATATAGTATTTTTCGCCGATGTTTTGCTTGTGCCAAGTTAAAATATTATCTGCTTCATAGCAATTAATAGAGCTTATGGTTAAACTGCTCATTAAAAGCAATTCGCAATTTAAATAATTTTTTAAATTATTAATATCGGCTATAACCTCAATTAATTTAGTCCATTTGCCAGGCCATCGGGTGTATTCAAAAGTATTTTCAATACCATCAATACTAAATGAAATTTCAATCATCTTAAATTTATCCCAAGCTTTTTTAAGTCTTTCGCTGGGGTGGTTAGTGCCATTGGTGCTGTAAAATAAAGTCATTTTATCGCTGAGTTTTTTTTCAATTAAATATTCAAGTAAATCAAGATGTGTCTGATTTAAAAAAGGTTCGCCTCCAAAAAAATCAAGACGTTCAAGGTTTTCAGCAATTTCAAAATACTGAGAAAAGTCAGTGTGTTTGCGTGGATCTGAAGGCATAAATCTATTGTGTTTAAAATATTTACCTTCATGCAGTTGAGTTGTGCCAAAGTTGTCGATGTAAAATTGCCCTTCTTGGTGGTACATGCTGGTGTCCCAGCCAGCACAGCTGCGGCAAGCTAAATTGCAGATATTGCTGGTTTTAAAAACGGCAACTTTCGGCCCTTTAAGCCAAGCATCTGTTTTAATAAAATTTTCATAATCATTAGGAAAATCAACAAGAGTCCGCTGTCTTAAACTTTTTTTTCCACCTTGTTCTTCAGCCCAACAGCGATTGCAGGCTTCGGGTTTATTGCCATTAATAAATTCTTGGCGCATTTCATTGAGCTCTTTGCTTTGCCAGCGCTCTTTTGGATTAAGGTGACCATGCTGCCATTCGCCTGCGCCGAAAGCGCAGGGGCTGTTTTGTCCAAAAGCATTTTGACGAATGCTTTTAAACGGTAATAAACAAAAATTTTCAGGTCTTTCTGCTGGGAATTTCATTCCTATATCCTAAATATAAAAATATTGAAAATATAGGGTCTACGAGTCATAATTTAGTTTGAGGTATCGCACATTATGTCGACCAAACTGGGCAGTAAGCCTGACCTTATTGATCTCACAGACGAGGAAATACTCAAACTTAGGTTTAAGGATATTCCATTGCCCATCGTTGGTACTGATGTTGAAGATAAAATTAAGCAACTCTACATTGAACTCGAAAATAAAGGCCTCGTCTTTCGGCCAAATATTTTTTTAGGAGATGAGTGGTTTAGTCCAGAAGGCATGAATGCCATTGCTGTTCCTTTTTATTTAGCCAACCCGCGCTTAAAAAGTCTAGAAAAGTCACAGATGCTCGAGGTCGAGGGCGGCACACAAGAGTGGTTTATGCGTTTGCTGCGTCACGAAGCGGGGCATTGTTTTGATCACTGTTATAAATTTTCAAAAAGAAAAAAGTGGCATCAGGTTTTTGGTTCTCCTAACGAAGATTACGAGCCCGAGACTTATCGTCCGCAGCCTTACAGTAAAAGTTACGTCAAGCATTTAGATCGCTGGTATGCACAGGCTCATCCAGATGAAGACTTTGCTGAAACTTTTGCAGTTTGGCTTGATCCTAATCGCGACTGGAAAAAAGAATACAGTAAGTGGCCAGTGGCACTTAAAAAACTTGAGTACATGGGTGAGCTTGCAAAAGACAGTCCCAAATTAAAAAATATGGCTGAAAAAGGCCGTGTTCCAAGTAATGTGGCTCAGTTAACAACAACGCTCGATAAATACTATCAAAAGCGACGCCGTGAAAGTGCTGATGATTATCCTGATTTTTATGATAGCGATCTTAATAAAATTTTTAATGGTGATGTGAGTTTATCTAAACGCGAATTCTCGGCATTAAAATTTATGAAAAAGCACCGCAAAGCTACCGTG
>JBEBIK010000103.1:0-7289 GCA_040080445.1 Pseudobdellovibrio sp. | reverse complement strand
TCAATAGAGAACTATTAAATTTATTATTTTCTAAATAAGATTTTAATTAATTTGATATGGCAGGTTTGTAATCCAGATGTGTCAAAATGATACATTAATTAAGACCAAAGACTATAGGTCAAATGACGTATTTAATAATAAGCCCTCTGTGTTTGAATTAAACGTTGAAATAAATCATTTTATTTTTAATGAAAATTATTTGCTCAAAAAAACTAAATTTTATAATCTTTAATTATTGAATAACTACTCGACAAAATACTAATAAATTTAAATTTATTAGTATAAATTATTATATCCGAACATAATTAAGTTAATGCGTAGAGTTGTTAATTTAGCATTATTAATTTTAGTTTTAAGCTTTGCAGGCTGCTCTATGCCTGAAGCTCCTACTGTTGATAAAGCCAATCGTAGCGTTACTTTTAATCACACAAATTATTCAACTTCTTGCGTAGCCTGCCACGAACCCAAAAGACCCCTTATATTAACGGGGTCTCATAACTATAATCACACCTCAACAGCTTATAACGGACAAGGCGACTGTGTTAATTGTCATTCAAGTTCAATTGGCGTGACTTGGTCAGGTGGTACATATGATCACAACCCACAACCAACAAACTGTCTTTCATGTCATTTGATTGATAGGCCTTCTGGGCTCGCAGGTACTTCAGCATTCAATCACTCACAAAATGGAACTGGCGACTGCTTTGGTTGCCATAATACAGTTACAAAATACAAAAGCATTAACGACTGGGCTGGAACAGGTCAGGCATTACCAGGAGCCCTTGTGGGTTCACGAAATATTTCAGTTTCGATTGGCACACCAAGCTTTACATCAACAACAATTAATAATGTAAGTCTCACAACAGTAAGTTTACCTTTACAAATGCTGCACTCTTCATTTGAAGTGCCCACTGGAATGCTAAGCTCCTGTGTGACTTGCCACAGCCAAGCCGCTTCAGGAAATTATTCAGGAGGAGTTTTTCACAGCGCATTGACGGCCACTTCAAATTCACAACCTACTTCTTGTAATGAGTGTCATAGTTCTGCTAGTCCGATAGGATTTGTTGGACCTATTAATAACACAAGAAGCCCTGCCAGCGCAGAAATGCGTCACGAAGCTACTACCTGGTCAGCTACAGCAAATTCTTGGAGTGCTGGCACTACTCCAATCGTGAATCAAGACTGCGCTACTTGTCATACCAACACTTCAAATTTTGGAAATGCAAATTATCATGCAAATTTAGGGGCTTCACAGCCTTCATCTTGTTTAGCTTGTCACGCCAACTCAAGACCAACGACTACAGTTGGAACACCCCCGTTTAATCACCAAAATAACGGCGGAATGGGTGACTGCAATCAATGCCATAATTCAAGCACTGTATGGAGTGGTGGTCAGTTTTCCCATAGTGGTGTTACCTCTTGTAATTCATGTCACTCAAGTGAAAGACCAACAACTTCGAGTGGTTGGGTTACGTCGGGCTGGACTCAATCAAGCACCACATTTTCGTTAGCCACACACGGTGGAACTACGGATTGCTACACCTGCCACTCATCAACAACAACATTTAATAACTCTGCAAATTGGGCTGGTGGCCATAAAAACCATTCACCTCGCCCTAGTGAATGTGTCAGTTGTCATATTGCTCCAGTTGGCTCAGTTGGCATTACACAGTTTAATCACTCGCAAATTGGCACGCAAGATTGCACTGGATGCCATACATCTAATGCAAATTATACAACTTTAAACGGCTGGGCTGGTGCTTCATCGACTCCTGTTGGTTTGGTTAATGCCGATTCTAATTTATTTTCGTGGTCTTATGTTTCAGTCAATATAAAAACTTTAGTATGGAATTCCAATTATTTTGATTCAACATTAACCAGTACTGCTAATGTTAAACACCCTTTGCAAATGCTTCACACGTCGCCTGTGCTGACAACATTAGGTGTTAACATTAATAGCTGCAGCGATTGCCATACCGTGGGCACAACCGCTTCTTCGGGAACTCAATTTCATGAAAGCTTAACCCGATTAGGAAAATCTCAACCTACAAATAATTGTACAAGCTGTCATGCCCCTGCAGCTGTTCCAACTGGAATAGTAGGGCCTAAAACAGGCGCAACTGATATAACAGTTAATATGAATCATGCTTCAACAACCACAACAGAGTGTTCAAGTTGTCATACAGGTACAAGTGTTGGAAGTTTTAAAAACGCAAATTTTCATGCAAATGTAAATGCAGCAAGTGTAACTTCTTGCACTTCATGCCATTTTGTTAAAGCTATCGGAGTTGGCTTAAAAACGTCTTCAACGACTTACACTGCAAGCAACGGCATGTTGTTTCCTCAACATTTTACTCACTCTACAAAAATGCTCACTCAAGATTGTGTTTCTTGCCATTTACAAAAAGGCCCAGGCCCTGCAAACCCTTGGGTTACAACTGTGAATGCCCATTCACAAATGCCTGCGGCATCACTAACAACTTGTAATGATTGCCATGGAAATGCCACGGCTCTTGATCGTCCAAATACGACCACTTGGTACCCGTCAGCCACAGCTAACAATAGATACTTACATACAAGTACATACGGCGGATTAAACGATTGTCAAAAATGTCATACCAAAAAAGAAACTGCTAATTACACCGATTTAACTAAAGTAGGCGTTAGTTGGAATAATGGTTTGTACAATCATCTAGAAGTTAAAACCAAAGATAAAACATCGACCTGTGTAGCTTGCCATACTGGAACCTCAGCTGGATATTTTAACCACAATTCAGCCTCAGTGGGCCTTAAATCACAACTCAAAAATCCGTGCATGACCTGTCATAGTGCTGCGCCAGCATTTTAGTATTTAAATGCATATTTTATATAAACTATGTCAAACCTTCAGCAAATTTTTTATCTATTCCAACACCTAGACTCATTAAAAATTTATGAGGCAATTCGGCACCTGCATAAACAAAAACATAATCGTTTGGTAAATCGACAACTTGTTCGCCTTTTTTACAATTCACACTATCATCGCTTATAGTTTGAATTGACGTGTTAAACCAAATTTGAACTAAACCGTTTTTTTCCATGGCATAGATGCGGTTTTGATTGTCTTCATTACATCTATCAAAAGTGGCTCCGCGTACAAATAAATGAACTTTTGCATTGTATTTTTTATCGCCTAACATTTGTGCGGCCTCAACGCCTGCGTTACCACCACCGACAACAATAACATTTTTATTTTGATACTGCTCTGGATCTAATAAATTGTAAGTTACTTTAGGGCTGTCTTCTCCCTGAACACCTAATTTTCTTGGACTGCCACGAACACCCATAGCTAATATTACTTTTTTGGCGGTGACTGTTTTTTTATTGGTTTTAATTTCAAAAATTTCGCCTTTTTTTTCTAATGATTCAAATTTAGTAAGCTCTTCTATTTTTAAACCTGTACTTTTTTTGATCTGCATCCAATAAGCAAGCAATTCTTCTTTTGTTACTTTATCATTTTGAAATTTCTTTTTTCCGGTAATAGGTAATTCAATCGGGTAGGTCATAACAATTTTTTGCCTCGGAAAGTTATAAACTGTTCCGCCAAAAGAATTTTGCTCAATACACAAATACGATTTTTTTTGAGCAATCGCCGTTATTCCCGCCGCCAACCCTGCAGGGCCAGCACCGACAATTAACAAATCATAATCAGTTTTCATCTGAGACAATTGGGCTAGAGCATGCGTGGTTGCCAACACACCTTGCTTAATAGCATTTCGAATTAAACCCATTCCGCCTAACTCACCAGCAATATACAAACCTTTAACATTGGTTTCGTAATCTTTTGATAATCTAGGAATATCCATACCTCGGGTTTTTGTTCCAAAAACTAAAGTAATTGCTTCCATTGGACAGGCTCTTTCGCATTCGCCATGACCAACACACTTAGTAGGACTTACTAAAGTAGCTTTATGATTGACCATTTTTAAAATATCACCTTCAGGGCAAACCCGCGTGCAAGCCGCGCAACCAGAACAAAGAGATTCGTTTATTTCAGGATGTAAAGTTAAAGGCTCATTCATACCTGTTTCAACTGCTTTTTCAATTAATTTTTTTGCAACTTTAGTTTGTTTTTTTCGGGTCATGATTGGGATCACAACAAATGCCGCGATAATGAGTCCGATAATTAAAACAATATTATTTAAGATAACGTTTAAAATTAAATTCATATAAATTATATTAATTTGGTTTTAATTAAAAATACACTCAAAGTTAAATCTAAATTTAATATGTTATTTGGTAATTTTTTTCATTTAATATTGCCCGCGCTGCCAAGTACTAAGTCTAGTCGAGCTGCAGCTTCTCGGTAATCTGAATAAAAAAGTCTTTATTCCACAACGCTACTTCTTCGGCATTCTTAATAAATGGCAATACGTCTTTTTTGGCGCTTTCAAAGTCTACACTTTCAAAACGTTTTATCAGAATTTTTTTTAAATCGTCTAAATTCTTAAGTCGCTCAGAATTCAAATGTCCACTTTGCACGGCCTTTTCTCTAAAGTAATCTAGCCGCACTGGTGTGTTGTTTTTTAAGTACCAAACAAAATCATAAAAATCGCGGCCTTTAACTCTAGCCTTCCATTTACGAAACAACAGCGCATGTAGTTTTCCGGCGAAGAGGTCTGGTTTTTTAAGACTAATTATCGGAAAACTCGTAGGAGCCAACAAATATCGTGTTTCATAATTAAAATTTGTTACCGGCTCTGTATCTACTTCAAATTTAATTTGTAACTTAGCATTAGTTTGTAATTTAGACGCAAATGCACTTAGCGACTCTACTTTTAAGATATGAAGTTTTGTATTGGCTTTAATAAAAGCTGACTCAATTTCAGTCTCATTATTTTTATCTACAGCCTCAATATTAACTTGAAAACCATAGGCCTCTAGCTCTTTTTCAACTGCTGAGAAATAAGGGGTTAACTTAAAATTTGCATCTTGCTTAAATAGCGTAAAGTCTAAATCTTCAGAATAGCGTGGTAAACCATAAAGTATTCTCAGAGACGTACCGCCGTAAAAAGCTGCCTTTTCAAAAAAATTAGCTCGGTGCAAACCTAACAATGCAATTTCTTGAATAATTTCTTTTAAAGCATTTTCAGCCTCAGCCGAGCTTTGAATACTATATTTAGCCAACATTTCTTTAACGGCTTGATTCATAACATCTCCAGCAATTTTTCAATTAGTAAATAATTCCAACGGCGATTTTTATAATGTGGCTTCATCTCGATTAATAAATCTTTATTCAATATTTTTTTTAATTCGAGCAAGTCTACCCGCATATCTTGGGTTAGCGCGGCTAATATATCTTCAGGCTTAGGTTTTTCTGAATTCTTAAATTTTAATGTAAAAATATCCATCAAGGCTTTTTCAGGTGTTGCCATTAAAAAAGTTCTGCCGTCTGGCAAATGACTCATTGTAATACCAAGCGGGTAAATCAATGTCGATAAATGCAAATAAGAAAACCGTCCGATCGGAGTTGAAAAAATTTTATTTTTTTGCGTGGTTACACTAGTTAACTCAACAACTCTTTCGGGAATAAGTTGGTAGTACGAAAGTGCATACTCCAAAGATAAATAAGATGGGCCATATAACAAATTTGCGACTATTTGCTCTGAGTATAAACGACCAATAAACTCAGAAGTTAAAACGTAAAAACCCTTTTTAACTCGAATTAAAAAGCCTTTATTTTGCAGCTCTTTTAATTTACGTCGCGGATGACTTTGCTCGGGCATTTGAGCCATCAACGCTTGATAATCCACTTCGGGAGATAGAGCCATAAGCCCTTGCAGTTTGTCTTTATTATATAAGCCAGTAAGTGACATAATATGTAACATACTAGCTTAAATTTTAAATATTTCAAGTGTAATTTAGTTTAATAGTCCAGTATGTTACAGTTATTGTAACATACTGGACTTATGTAAATCTACTAACACGCCGTTAAAACAATATGCGCTTTATTTTTTTACTAATTATTAGTTTTGTTACACATTACACATATATAATTAGTTACGACCTTTGTCGAATAAGAGCGGCGTTTACACTGTTATATTTGTAACCCTATAAGTATTTATTTAAGTTTAAGTATGCAATTAAGTACGATACTGGCTCTATTGCTCTTCATACTGTTTACCTGTGAGTTAGGTTTAACTCAGCCACGTAGACGCCAAGGCAGCATGCCAACCGTTTCCAGCATCAGTAGTGCCTCGAGAACAGATCCACGGTTTTCAATTGGCTTAGGTTATAGTTACGGGCTCTTGATGAATTTCGACAGCGCTTACATTAACGCCGATGCCGGCGCAAAATCCTCGTATAAACTCTACTATTCGTCATCTCCCATGATTGATCTGAATTACCGCGATGTTGTATCCAATGATTGGGGTTACATTTTCGGAGTTGCCTTTGATTTCGGCCGCAAGTTCACCGAAGGCGACAAAACCGTTAACGGCATGACAACCATTCTACGTAACGACACTAAATTACAAACGACGCTCCTGAGTTTCTGTCTCGCTTATCGCTGGGAAAATTTTTACATTCCGTTTGGAGTTAATTATCCTTTTTATAACTTTACGAACGAGGGCTTTGTCGGTACCACAAAAGTTTCAGGAAGCGCCTACGGAAAATTAGGAATGGGATACTATCTCAACAATAATTTTATGCTTGAAGCCTACTTGTTAGAAGATTCCAGAATATATCTCAAGACCGACAACGGAGTCATCGACGATTACGGAACCGGCCATGTAGCCACTTCTGCGGCTTATCTTAAATACCAATTTTAATCTGAAAATTTTCAGCGAGATATTCGGCCGGCTTTCCAGTATTAAGTATTTGTTTTAAGCTTAGGCTTTGATTTTTTTGAAAGACGCACACCAAAATTACGAGTTGGTATTTCAATAAATTGATAACTAAACTCTGAAACCATTAAAAGTATAGGCTTACTAATTAAAAGCAATAGAGGCCATTGATTAGGTGATATTTTATAGCCGACAGGGCTCAATTGGTAAAAAATTTCATAGGAAAGCCTAAACACGATTATATGAGTTAAGTAAATTGAATACGACCTACTGCCAAACCAAATTAAAATATTTTTTACCCATAAGCTAGAGAACAAATATCCTTTTTCAAAAGAAGCTATCCAAACCAATGATGCGCATATGACAGCCACAGCACCTGTACTAATAAAGATTTGATGTGGCTTAGCCGGCAAATAAGCTATTAGTAATAAACTGAAAAATAAAAAACTAGTCGTAAAAATTTTA
>JBEBIK010000498.1:0-1531 GCA_040080445.1 Pseudobdellovibrio sp. | reverse complement strand
CGACATTGGATAGCCGTGGTAACCGATACAAGCCGATACACCACCTAAAGAGAGAGTATAATCATCAGCTATTTTATCAAGCTCAAGAGTTGTAATTCCAGGCTTAATAAACTTACCCGTATACGCCAATACCTTTGCTGCCATTTTGCAGGCAACTTTCATTTTAACGATTTCATCTTTAGATAAGGGCTTTTGTGACATACGCCCGCCATCTTAAACGAAAAAACCCCTGAAAGCCAGAGGCAATCAGGGGTTATATGTGTTTGAAACTAGTTTAGACTAGGCCCGAAACGCTTAAAACTATTTTAAGTGTTTAGAAACTAATTTAGTCATTTCGAACATAGAAACTGTAGCTTTACCGAAAATTGGTTTCAATTTGTCGTCAGCGTTGATGTTTCTACGGTTTTTAGCATCTTGAAGATTGTTCTTTTTGATGTAAGCCCATAATTTTTTAACAACTTCAGTACGAGGAAGTGCAGTAGCACCAACGATAGCTGCTAATGTAGTTGATGGAGTTAAAGCTCTCATGAACGCTGCATTAGGTTTACGTTTAGTAGCGGCTTTTTTAGGAGCTGCTTTTTTTGCAGTAGCTTTTTTAGGAGCTGCTTTAGGAGCTGTTTTTTTTGCTGCGGCTTTTTTAGGAGCTGCTTTCTTCGTAGCTTTTTTAGCTTTTGCCATTGTATGTCCTCCGATAAGGTTGGCTGTGTTTTAATTCTTTAGTCTCAAGACTAAAATCTAATGGACTTAGTCTAAGTCAAATTTTTTTGGTTTGTCCAACATAAAAATTAAAAAAGTAACTTTTTTTTAACTTTTATGTGCTTTTTCCCTCTGGAATTTCTTATTTACACGATTTTTCATCATTTTTTCAGAGGAGAAACACTAATTCTCAGAGGGAATTTGAATGATTTTTTAGGTTTTCCCCTCGGAAATCACACTGAAATGAGCCGCTAGACTGGCTTTTCATCTACTTTTTAAGAGTGAATTTTAGCTTTTTACGAGTGCGACCGATAAGTGAGTATGCTTAATCAGAGATCATTTTCTGACATTCTTGAAGACTTAATCTTAGAAGAGCCAACTCAAGGTTCAAATTTTACATCAGGTTTTGAAAGTTATTTAGATCCATTCGGCATGGCGTGGCTCATGGGCGAAATCAACTTACCTCATTATAATAGTGTAATCGTTAAGAAAGCCTACCCTGTTAAAGCCAAGCCGATAAAACTGCGCCCATCACATATTCTTAATACTAACGAGACTTTAGCTTATGAGCTCCTACAGAAATTTGCTCCCAATCTTAAAGACAACTTCAATAGACATGAACTTAAGTCAGCTTACCGCCTAGCTGTGCTTAAAACCCACCCTGACCAAGGCGGAAACAGCGAGAATTTTCAAGACGTTAAAAAAAGCTATCAAATCCTTGAAGCCTTAGTTAAAAACTAGGGCGTGAATCAATACGACATTTTACTCTGCACTTTAAACTCCACCTATCAGCACTCATCTTTCGGGCTTAGGTACCTCTATGCCAACTTAGGCG
>JBEBIK010000102.1:0-7306 GCA_040080445.1 Pseudobdellovibrio sp. | reverse complement strand
TTAATAAACTCTTCATTTGGTTCATTCAGTATGACAAAGAAATAGCCCATTGGTCGATAGGACATTTTTGACAGTCGAGGTTGTAATTTATGACAAATTAATGACAGGCCCAAGACTCAAGTCTAGAGCGGTTTTTATGTTATCGGTCGTCAGCTGCAATTCATAAAGTCTAGATTATTTTATGCCAACAAAAGTCTAGCCTAGGTCTTGGTGGCACTTGGGTTGCTAAATTCATCTATTAGGAGAAAAGCGCAATGAGTACTAAAGGTATATATACAGCATTAAGTGGTGCATTGGCTCAAACAACTAAGATCGACACTATCGCCAATAATATTGCGAATGTGAATACGACAGGTTTTAAGCGCGACCAGCAGACTTTTGGCGAGTATTTAACAGCTTTAGAAAAGGAACCTCAGGTTATTCAGGTTCCGCGTGTTCCAGCAAGTATAGAAAGTTTTTATGACATGAATGGGGGCGATAAAGCCTTTGTTAATGCAACAGGTACTTATACAAATTTTGAACAAGGTAGTCTTAAAGCTACTGGTGGTAAATTAGATTTAGCTATTGATGGCGCTGGATTTTTTGAAGTTGCAACACCGAATGGTGTGCAATTAACACGTTCTGGTAACTTTACTGTAGATGGTAATGGCCAACTCGTAACTAAAGATGGGCACCCAGTACTTTTAGAAGGCGACTTAAACTCGGACCCACAACAAAGAACAGTCAGATTCTCAGGGCTTGCACAGCCTTATATCTCGGATGGTGGCGAAGTTTTTGATGGCGAAAGAAAACTCGGAAATATTTCATTATTAAATGTATCGAATATGGATAGCTTACAAAAAGTTGGCAGCAATTATTATTCTGTTAAACCTAATATGCAGGCCGAAATCGATAAAGTAAAAGTTCCGAATTTAAAACAAGGTTTTTTAGAAACCAGTAATGTGAACATCGTAAATGAAATGACTGAAATGATTCAGGCTCAAAGAGTATTTGAAGGAACACAAAAAGCCATTAGTGCCTATGATGCAATGGCAGATAAGTTAATTAACGTTGTCGGAAGCACAAAGGGGTAATTGAATGATTAAGAGCTTAAATACAGCAGCTACAGGTATGTTAGCCCAACAAAACAATATGGATGTTATCGCCAATAATATTGCCAACGTTAATACGACAGGCTTTAAAAAGGGCCGCGCTGAATTTGAAGATCTTGTATATCATAATTTAAAAGATCCAGGAGAAGCTTCGGGTCTAAACTCTGTTACACCAACTGGTGTACAAACGGGCTTAGGTGTTAGAACAGCTTCAATTCAAAAAGATTTTACTAATGGCAATGCCATTATGACAAAAAACCCACTTGATCTTCAAATAGAAGGAACGGGTTTCTTTCAAGTGAGAACCCCAGACGGCGAAATTTCATACACTCGTGATGGTTCATTTAAAAAAGATGCTAATGGTCGTATCGTTGATAAAAATGGCAATACATTAATTCCTGAAATCGTAATTCCTCAGAATTCTGCAACTTTAGAAATTACACCAACTGGTGAAGTTAAATCGATGAGTGAACAAAATGCTGAACCTCAGACATTAGGGCAAATTGACATTGTTAACTTTATTAATCCAGCGGGTTTAAAAAATGTTGGTAAAAATTTATTTGTTCCGACAGCAGCCAGTGGACAGCCCGCAGAGGCGCGCCCAGGAACAGCTGGCATGGGTTACTTAGCACAAGGTGAGTTAGAAGCAAGTAACGTTAATATTGTCGATGAAATGATTAATATGATTAGTGCTCAGAGAGCTTACGAAACCAATTCTAAAGTTGTACAGACTTCAGACCAAATGATGCAAACGGCGGTTAATATAAAATGATAAAGTTTCTATTTAGTTTTCTTTTTTCTATTCCTTGTTTTGCATCTCAAGATGTTGAGCTCATTATACCTTCAGCTGTTGAGGTGTCTCCACGTACACAAATATCGATGTACGACATTGTAGAAGCTAAAAATATGAATGATGATGTGGCCGCAGAACTCAAAGAGCTTATTATTTCTGATAGTAAAGCGAATGTTCTCTATAAAACTGAATTGGCAAAAATGTTGCGTTCGGTGAAGGCGCGTTTTGTTTTGCCGGTAGAACTTAAAATTATACGAAGCCGTAGTTCAATTTCGAGAATGGAAGTAGAGCGTAAAATTAAAAATAAAATTTACTCTCAATGTTCTGGTTGCGAAGTGCAGGTGCAGATATCATCTGTGCCGACAAAAATGGAAAGCGATTGGGCTTTGGATTTAAATGTGGATTTAAGCAAAAGCTCTGTAACTTTGCCTATTGTAGCGATGAAAAACTCAGACATTAAAGGTTGGGTTATTGCCGAAATTAAGAGATATCAGTCGGTACCTGTAGTTAATCGCTCAATTAAAATTGGTGATGTATTAACAGAAGATATGTTTACAATTGAAAAACGTCAAATGATGAACTCAAGAGACACAGTTCAAAAAATTGAATCAATTGTTGGAATGCAGGCCATGAGATTTTTAACAGCTGGCCAAATTATTCAGTACTCAGATTTAAAAAAAGAACAAGTTTTGAAAAAAGGTCAGATGGTAAGAGCTATGTTTGGAACTTCAGATTTTGAAGTGGCAATTTCAGCCGAGGCTCAAGAAGCAGGAGCTGTTGGCGACGTTGTTAAAATTAAAAATATGGATTCACAAAAAGTATTTGCCGCAAAAATCGTAGAACGTGGATTAGTGAGGATTGAATAATGAAAAGAATTTCGGGATTACTTTTTTTAGTATTACTTTTTCAAGGTTGTGCGAGTCTTGTGACAAACGAAGACGTTGCGAAAATTGAAGAAGAATTAACACCTGTTCCAGTCGCGACCGTTGAGCCTACAGCCCCAAAAGCTGTTGAAGCCGAGCCAGAAGTGACTGAAGAAGAGCCTGTAACTAAATATTCTGAAATTAATAATATGGCACCGCCTTCAGACCGCCAATATAAGCGCATGACTCGTAAAAAAATGGAAGAAGAGTCAGAGCTTTACAGTTCTGCAGGTTCTCTCTGGAAAATGGAAGGCCAAACGAGTTATTTATTTGCCGAAAATAAACATCGTCGTGAGGGCGATCCGACCAGTATTAAGATGGAAGGCGCAGCTTTAAAAATGATCGAGAATAAAGTGGCGGTTATTTCGGATTTACTAAAGCAATTAGAAACCCAAAGAACTCAGGCTGAAGAAGATTCTAAGCGCGCAGAAGAAGAAAAAATTCGTTTAGCACAAGCAGAAGAAGAGAAAAAATTAAGAGCCGACAGAATAGCTAAAGGCGAGCTTGTTGTAGATCCTATGGAAGAAGAGCAGTTTCAGCAAAAAGCGATGGCAGACGCCAAAGCCGCTACAGACTTGCGTAAGCCAGCAGCTGTGGGATCGAATAAAAGCGACAAAGAAGAAAAATTCGATTTAAAAGACGTTGAGATCATTCCCTCAAAAATTGTTGAAAAAATGTCAGATGACACTTACCGAATTCGTGGCCAGCAGTATCTTACTATTAAGAAAAAACCTTACAAAGTGATAGCCACGGCTTTAATTAGAGCTGAAGACTTCAACGATGGCGGGGTTAGTTCTAATAAATTATTAGATGCTCAATATGATGTTATTCACGTGAAAAGAGCGGCAGAATGATTAAATTAGTTATAGCAAGTATTTTAAGTTTGGCGTGCACCGCGAGCTTTGCTGCTCGTCTAAAAGATATCGCAAGTATTCGCGGTGTTCGAGAAAACCAGTTAATTGGATATGGTTTAGTTGTAGGTTTAAAAGGTACTGGAGATTCTAATTCTCAATTTACTAGCAAATCTTTTGCTAGATTAATTGAAAAAATGGGTGTGCAGATTGAAGGCCGTGACCTGCAAAGTAAAAATATTGCTGCAGTTATTGTAACTGCAACTTTACCTGCTTTTGCAAAAGCGGGTAATCCTCTAGATATTACAGTTAATAGCATTGGTGATGCCAGCTCATTAGTTGGCGGCACTTTATTACAAACACCACTGCGAGCTGGTAATGATGAAGTATTTGCAGTTGGCCAAGGAGGTTTATCTGTTCTTGGTGATGGCAAAGATGTTCATACAACAGCGGGCCGCGTACCTAATGGCGCGATGATTGAAAGAGATATTCAAGCTGATTTTGCCACTCGTAAAATGTATCGAATGACTTTGCATAATCCGGATTTTACAACGGCCGCAAGAACTGTGCTCACTATCAATAAAGAATTAGGTGGTCAGTACGCCACAGCTAAAGACGGTGGTACTATTGATATTATCACACCATTTTCGTATGAAAATAAAGGCGTAGAGTTGATGGCTACTATTGAAGCCATAGAAATTAATCCAGATCAAAAAGCTCGCGTAGTTATTAATGAAAAAACAGGAACTATTGTTATTGGCGAAAAAGTTAAAATTTCTAAAGTGGGTTTAAGCCACGGTAATCTGACTCTAAAAGTTTCGGATGATAAAAGTAAAAAATCTAAAGAATCAGCAGAAGACAAAGTAACCATTTTGGATGCTGGAGCTAACGTTGGTGATTTAGTGCAGGCTTTAAATAAGCTTGGTGTTTCGCCTAAAGATTTAATTTCGATTTTACAATCTGTAAAAGCCGCTGGGGCTTTACACGGTGAACTCGAAACAATGTAATTTATTTTTTTCTGTAAAGACTCACGGATGAGTTTTTACAGATAGGGGAGGGTCCTCAAATTTCATTTACCAAGGATGGTCTAGGTGCTGATACTGTTAAACAACCCTCGCAGGAAGTTTTCACGTCAAGACGCGAAAAAACAATCAAGGATGATGTTTTGTTGCTACTTGCACTTAGAAAAATCGCATGGATGCGATAAGAAATGAAAAGGACACTCCCCACTTTTTTTGTACTTAACTTCACAGGATGTGAAAAAAAATGAGTGATATTTCGAAGCTGAATTCTATAAAAACAGCTCCCTTAGCAGCAAAAAGTAATAAGGTAACTGACGAAAAACTTCGTGAGGTTGCTGATTTATATGAACAGCATTTTATTCGTGAAATGATGAAACAAATGCGTTCGACAGTGCATGAGGGCGGCGTAATTAAAAAAAATAATGCCGAAAAAATATTTCAAGATCAGTTAGATGATCAGTATTCTCAACAATGGGGAAAAGCCGGTGGAATAGGGCTCTCAGATTTAATTCATAATCAACTATTAGATAAATTTGGACCAGCACTAGGGTTGAAACCCATAATGGAAAAGCCTCACGGTCCGATTAGCCTAGACCAAAAATCTAATTTTTCTGGATTAGTAGCTGGTAAAAATTCAGGAGCTTCTGTAGCTGAAACTACGACTTTTAAGTTTCAATCACCTGAAATTGAAAAAACAGAACTCAAGAGTCCTTGGGCCGGAACTTTGCTAGATAAAAAATACTTAGAGTTGGATCAGATGCAGTATCGGATTAAACACGACAATGGACTGGAAAGTCTCATTTTGACACGCGGAACGGGTCTAGGTCCAGAGCAGAATTTGTCTCTGGGTGACTCAATTGCGGCTGGACAACAGCTGGGTTGGGTAGCCGCAGCTAGCCCTTTGTTTTGGACTGTTAAAGCAAATGTCTCAGAATGATTTGGTGCAATTGTCTCTCTATGATACACTAATAATTAGGTTGGAGGTTCACAATGAAAATTACCCACAATAAAGTTGGACAAAATGTTAATACGACGGATGCTAAGGCTGCGGAAAAATCAGCAGAGGCAGCTAAATCGGGTGCGGTAAAAAAGAACTCGAAAACTGCTGAAGCTGCAGAAGCAGGTTCTGCTGGAGCCTCTTCGCAAGCTACGAAAGTAGAATTATCTTCACGCGTGCAAGATATTAAAAAAATCAAAGAAGTTGCTAAAAACACGCCTGATGTTGACGCTGCAAAAGTAGAAAAATTTAAAAAATTAATCGCCGAAGGTAAATACAAAGTTGATGCAAAAGCCGTTGCTGACAAAATGGTAGACGAGCATTTGATGACTTTTAAAACTGAGGAATAGTTTTAATTAAAAGGTTCTATAACAATAAATCGCTTCACGGATGAGGGCGAAATGAAACAAAGAAGTTTTGAAAAATTAGTTACCAACTTAGACGACATGACAAAGCAATACCGTTTGTTGCTTGATTGCGTTCGTAAAGAAAAAGAATTATTAATTCAATCAAACATTGAAATGCTGAACGAAAGCAATGCGGCTAAAGAACAAATTTTAAATCAAATTAAAAATATTGAAACGCAAAGAGTGAATTGCGCAACTGAATTGGCTCAAGCCACGGGTGCGAATACAGCTGAGCCACGCTTGTTGGAAATCGCTCAAAAAATTGGTGGAACTGAGGGCGACAAGCTCAGATCAATGCACTCTGTTTTAGAATTACTTACAAAACGTCTTATTGATTTTAATAAAGAAAATGCCAGTTATGCTGAATCGGCACTGAATACAGTGAATTCGGCTATGGATAATATTAAAGAATCATTGATGGGCCAAAAGACTTACCAAAAAAAAGGTGCTTATCAACAGGGTTACGATAAATCAGGACATTTAGTTAGTAAAGAAGCTTAACTTAAAGAAAGGCTAGGATGGCCAAGATACACGGATTGTTAGATATGGGTCGTCGCGGAATGGCAGTAAGCCAATCTGCACTCAATACGACGTCTCATAATATTGCTAACAAAGCGACTGAGGGTTTTTCTCGTCAGCGTGCAGACGTGGTCACTAATGCTGCCGTGAGTGAAGGTCAATTGCGCCAAGGCACTGGTGCTAGATTGGGTGCTATCAACCGCGTTAATAATCCATGGTTAGAAAAACAAATTGAACGTGAAGGCGCGAACTTTGCTTTTCTTGAAGGCCGTTCAGGTGCTTTGGCCAGATTAGAATCTACTTTTAATGAGCAAACTGTAAAAGGTCTGAATAATTCTATGTCAGAGTTTTTTAATAGTTTTAGAGAATTAGCAAGTAATCCAGAAAGCTTAACGACTCGTACAGTGGTTCGCGACAATGCCACGGCTCTTGTTAAAAACTTTCAAGATGTGGATCGCCAAATTCTATCTGTTTCGAATGAGTTAAATAATGTTATCGAGATGGGTGTAAAAGAAGTTAATACAAATGTAAAAGAAATCGCGAGTCTTAATGAAAAAATTAATTCTATTGAGATTACAGGGGCTCAGGCAAATGATGAGCGCGATCGCCGTGATTTACTAGTTAAAAAATTAGCTGAAAAAATTGATATATCTTATGCAGAAGATTTAAAATCTGGAATGCTAAATATTACTTCGGGTAAAAC
>JBEBIK010000101.1:0-7314 GCA_040080445.1 Pseudobdellovibrio sp. | reverse complement strand
ACGTTTTATTTTCTTGTCTATTGATTTCCATGTTGCACTCCTTGCAGTCCTAATATCTATCTTTCAGGACTTAGGTCGTTTTTGTCAATCTAAAAGCCGCCAATTTGCAGACTCAAACCTAATTGCGAACCAGAAGCGTATAAAGGCGAGTGCGGAATGTAGTAACCGAGTACAAAATTCATAGCTAAAACATAGCCAATTGTACTTTCTAATTTAAGCTCAATGCCAGAATTCCAAATGCTTTCATTGGCTTTTAAATTTTGGATAGTTAAGTTTTCGGCTAAGCCATTTCCATCAACTCCTAAACCATCTACAATAACGGCTCCCGTAAGTCTTTTAAAGAAGTAAGCGTCAGTTCCTGAGCCTCTTTCAATCTGACTCACAGGAAATCTATATTCTAAATTTGTATTCCAAATACTGCGGCCAAAAAACTGTGCCGACGGGTAGCCGCGTAGTACGTACTGTGGAAGGAGACCATCCTGCTCAGAAAAAGCCGCTGAACTACTGGCTCCATAACGTCCGAATACACTCGAGAATGTCATCATACCGCTCGCACGAGCTTTAATTACATGACGTTTTGGGAGCCATGTATCGGTGAAGGCATTAAGCGTAAACGAAGCCTTTTCGTAATCCTGTGCAACCACATTAGTTTCGTCGTTGAGTTTATAATTTTTTTCAAATTTTAAGAGCGCGCCCCAACCAGACTCAGGAGAAATTTGATAAAGATTTTGCTCGTAGTTTTTATAAGTCGTTACAAAATAAGGACCCCAGTGCTGAGAGCGAGTTAAATAGTAGGTTTCTTGATGTTGCACGCCAATTTCAAAAGTCATGTAGCGGTTGATAGAAAAAATATCGGGTAAAAGAGAAACTGAATTGGTCGTTGTTTGTACAATGTCGGTATTGAGGCCGAGAGCACGGCTTTGAACAAGTGAACTCAGTTTGAATGGAATTTTTTGTGTCGAGTTTAAATAGATTCCGCTGAAATTACCTTTATTCAACTCGCTGTCGTAGCCAGCGGCTAAGGCATACTGATGTCTGTTAAGGGGATCTTGCCCAGTAGTTTGGGCTTGTAAGAAAACACCTTTTGATGAACTGTTAGCTGAAACAAACGGAATCCAGTAAGACGGCCACAGGTAAGATCCAGCGCTGTAATCATCAACACTCAATTTTTTAGGAACGTATGCGCTCTCTGTAAAGTTATATCTTTTTTGAATTTCGTTTTCGATAGCAGGTAAAGCTTCAATTTTGTCTGACAGTTCAGCTTTTTGAACTTTAAACCCGCCGCCAGTCATGAGCGTAGCCCACGAGGTCGTGCCATCAGCACTTAAATCATAACTCCATACTCCTGCTAAAAAATGTGAAACGGGTTTTGCGCTTGTTAAATCTTCAGAGCGGTATATATTATTAACACCATTTTCAGAAGATACAAAGTAAAGCGAAGATCCAGATTTTTTTAAAAAGCGAATTTGTTTGTAGTTTAAATTGAGGTAGTTTTCAACTTTGTTGCCTAAATCAATTTTAACTAATTTGTGTGTACCGTTGGCGTCAATTTTTGAAGCAAGTAAAGTTTGTTGATCCCAAAAAATAGGAGATTCGTATCTTACACCCAGAGTTGAATTAATAATAAATTTAACGGCTCTAGTTTTTAAGTCGATCGTGCGAATTTGGGTTTGGCCTGAAAAAGTAGTCACAAAAACCGCGCTGTTGCCATCCTCTGAAAATCTTACGCTACGAGCTCTTTGCGAAAAAGTAATTTGCTCTGATTTGTCGGTGGTAATGTCGTAAATGTAGAGGTCGGATAAAATATAACTACTGTCGACACGGTCAACTTTACTGTAGATGATTTTTTTCTCGGTCGGATGAAAATCTAAATCGACGATTTCTCCATCAGGAACTTTTTTAAGATCTAATTTTTTCTGATTTTCATCCAAAATTTTCATACGTGTTTGGCCATCTGCATCTTCAATAAAAGCTAAAAGTTTAAATGCATTTGAATAACGAGGCCGAGATGAAGATTGGTTTTCTTGTGGTATATTTTCTGTTGCTGAAGGCTCTAGAGTTTTTAACTTTTTAAGCTGATTTTTTGCATTTTTGTCGGCGCTGTGGAGTGCTTTTAGATATTGCATCTCATAAGTATTGTTGCTGATCTCACGCATAGGCTCTTCAATAAAATACGGAACTCTTTCGCCTTGGCGATTGGCTAAGTATCCTGTCGATTTTATATTTTTAGTATCCGAGTTGAGCTGGCTAAAAAACATCGAGCCAAATAGATACGACCTCGAACCATAGGGCCATGAAGGTAAAACTTCATTTGCTTCAGCGATGCTGTATTCAAAAAGTTTTTTATCCAGCACAAGGCTTCGCACTGTTGCATCTTGATAAGTTGAACGTAAACGACCGCGTGGCGAAAATTGAGTTTCCATTTCAACAGCCATGCCTTCCTTCCACCAAAGTGGGGTCAGCATATTAGGTGCAACGATGGTTCCAAATATGGGGCGCAGCCAAGAGTAAAAACCAGTTGCGGGTTCAAATTGAAATATATGAGTGAGTTCATGAGTCACCAGTTCACGAGCCCAGTCTCCTGCTTCTGAAAGGGAGTCATGTTCACTCACGGGCACTGTGTAAACCATAATATGGGGGTAAGGTATGCGAGTCGCAAAGCCATTTGGCTGATCAGTGGTATCATTGACGATGAGGACAATTTTTTCAGTGGGATTATTGAATACTGTGGATAAATCTAAGTAAGCTCTCTCGGCCGCATGGGCATAATACAGACCTAAGTCTTGCTGCTTAGCAGAAACTATTACATCGAAGTGTTCAGTACGTATGGTTTTCCATGTTTCATCGTGGTGTCCAATTCTTTGCGCTTGCGAAAAACTGCAAGCAAAAAACGCAGTGCTAAATAACATCAACAAAATATTAATTTTCATGATTGATATTTTGACGAGTAATGTGTGACTTGTCTATCAAAGTTTGGTAATCATAGATGCTACAGTTAAAACACCAACTAAGGAGATAACATGAAAAAAATATTATTAGCATTAGCCGTTGTAGCAATGGTTTCTGGCTGTGCCTCATCACGTAAAAATTCGGGCGAGGGCGTTGCCAACGGACTTACTTCTGAAACAACTGCAAACGGGTCAACTGAAAAAGTAGATTCTTCTGGATTAAATTTTTCAGCAGCAGGCAGCGACAGTGGTTCTATCGAAGGTTTACAAACTGTTCGTTTTGAATACGACAAATCAAGTTTAACTGATGAAGAACAAAAAAAATTAGAAGGTAACGTAGCATGGTTAAATAAGTACCCAACAGCTAAGTTAACTATTGAAGGTCACTGCGATCAAAGAGGTTCTACGGAGTACAATCTTTCTTTAGGTGAAAGACGTGCTAATGCAGTTAAACAGATGTTAACTAAATTAGGTGTTAAAGCTAATCGCTTAACAACAACGAGCTTCGGTAAAGAAAAATTAATCGCAACTGGCGATTCAGAAGAAGAAATGGCTCAAAACCGTCGCGCTAACTTTGTTCCAGCTAAATAAGTAGGTATAGAAGATGAAGTTCTACGCAGCCGCTATTTCAATAATTTTACTGAGCTTAGTCGGTTGCGTGCACTTTGATCCGCCCTTACTTGAGTACACTTTGGCAGATACTGCAATTAAGGCTGCCAAAGCCGTACAAGCCGTTCGTTATTCTCCTGGCAACTGGCATGAAGCTGAAGAAGCTTACCGTCAAGGACGTATTTTGTATAATGAACGTGAGTACGAGCAGGCCATAGATTTATTTAACAAAGCCCGTATTGCGGCAGAAAAAGCTGAAAATTCTGCGCGACTTATACGTATGCGTAACGGAGAAGTTTTATGATCAAAAAAATTATTCAAGTCTCTTTATTATCCTTGCTGTTAACTTCTTGTTTGAAAACCAGATCTGAAGTTTCAGAGCAAGATCAAAATGCTGTATACGGCAAAAAAAACGCCGAAAATCAAACGGAAGCCCAAGCTGCCAATATCAATATTTCTCAAGATGTTAACGGGCAAACAGCCGTTGCAGCGCCTGACGAAAAAGACGAACTAATACGTAATCTTAACGGCCGCGTAGAAACTCTCGAAAATCAATTATCGGTTCTCATCAAAGAAAAAGAAACGGCGGGAGCTCAAGACTCGCAAAAAATAGTTTTGTTAGAAGAAGCTTTATCTAAAATGGAAGCGCAAATTCAACGACTTGAAACAGAACTTCCAATTAATAAAACAACTGATAAAAATATAAAAAACATAGAAGACACTGAAGAAGTTACAGCCGCAGTTAGTAATAAGAAACTAGGTCCTTACGAAACAGCTCAAGAATTTTTTTCAAATAAAATCTGGAAAAAAGCTATTTTAAGTTTTAACGAATACACCAGCAAATACCCAAAAGGTAAAAATGTTGATGATGCCAAATTCAAAATTGGAGTTAGCTTTGAAGAATTAGGTATGAGAGAAGAAGCAATGGCTTATTACGAAGAAGTTGCATCTAATCATTCTAAATCTGAAGCCGGAAAAAAATCTAAAGCTCGTCTAGCTAAATTAAAAAAATAATTGTGACTGAAATCAAACGTGTTCTTGCAGTAGAAACCAGTTGTGACGATACATCCGTAGCTATCGTCGAAGCTGATGGACGAGTTTTAGTTCAAGTGTCTGCTCACCAAGATTTACAGCACGCTCCTTACGGTGGAATTGTTCCTGAAATCGCGAGTCGTAACCATTCCATTTCTCTTTTACCTTTAATTCAACACAGTTTAGATAAAGCCAATCTCACATGGAAAGATATCCAAGGCTTAGCGGTCACCAATCGGCCAGGTCTTATTGGATCTTTAATTGTGGGCATCATGACTTTAAAATCAATTTCTCAGGCCTATGGTATTGCGCTAATAGGAGTTAACCATTTAGAAGGACATTTGCTCGCGCCTTTTTTAAAAGATGATTCTTATGAGCCACCACAAGATTTTAATTACCCTTATATAGCTTTAGCTGTAAGTGGTGGGCACTCAAGTCTGTATTGGGTTAAATCACTTACCGATTACGTAGTTATTGGCGCTACCAAAGACGACGCCGCTGGCGAAGCCTTTGATAAATTTGCAAAAATGGCGGGTCTTGGTTACCCAGGCGGCGTGCAAGTTGATAACTGCGCTAAACTGGGAGACCCTAACAAATATCAATTTCCTCGTAGTCTAATTTTAGAAGATAATTTAATGATGAGCTTTAGTGGATTAAAATCTTCAGCACATCGAATGCTTGAAAAAATGTCGGCTGAAGAAATATTAAAAAATAAAAACGATCTGTGTGCTTCGTTTCAAGAGGCCATTGTGGATGTGTTAATTAATAAATTAGTAAAAGCCGCCGAAAGATACGCCTGCAATAAGTTAGTTATTACCGGTGGCGTAAGCGCCAATAGCCGCCTACGCGAAAAGGTGGCCGCTCTTAGCCCTAAATACCAATGTGTAATTCCGCCTATTCGTTATTGCACTGACAACGCGGCAATGATCGGCTATACGGGTATTCTAAGGCTTAATCGCGGAGAAAAAAATGACCTCTCAATGGGGCCTTCTCCACAACTGTATGAAAACGATTTTTCATACGATTTACAGTAGAGGATTAAATTGACGGCACTTCAGAGACTCGAAAAAAGAATGCTTGAATTAGAGGTTTATGCAAAAAAATCTCTGGGTCAAAATTTTTTGGTTTCAGATGGTGTTATTAATAAAATTATCGCGGCTGTAGCTGAAGAAAAGCCAGAGTATTTGATTGAGATTGGCCCAGGTTGTGGCGCTTTAACCGATATTCTCCTCGAAAAATATAAAGATCTTACACTTATCGAACTCGATCGCGGCTTTGCAGAATTTTGGCGTACTCAAAATATGAATGTTATCGAAGCCGACGCTTTGCAAATGGACTGGAACTTTTCAGCAGAACACATGCTGGTGAGTAATTTACCTTATCAAATTTCGTCTTCGTTAGTTATTGAGAGAAGTTTGGACGCAGTTCCACTTAAATCTATGGTCTTAATGTTTCAAAAAGAAGTCGCACAACGTTTACGTGCATTTGCTCAAACTGAACACTACGGTATGCTTTCAGTTATCGCCCAAGAATTTTGGACTATAGAAATCGTCTGTGATGCGGGCTCTAGAGAATTTAAGCCAGCACCTAAAGTATCGAGCCGCGTGCTTAAGTTTTTACCTCGCAAAAGCAACATAACTGATAAAAAACAATATTTGAGTTTTGTGAAGGCCTGCTTTAAGCAACGCCGCAGGGTTTTAAGCACCAATATTAGTTCGCTCGAAACCAACTACGATAAAACGAGATTAGCCCAATGGCTCATTGAAAATAAGAAAAACGAAAAAATCAGAGCTGAAGAATTGTCTCCTATTGAAATCAACTCCCTCTTTCACTATTTGAGGGCCGAATAATATGTCTGAAATTTTAATTATCCAAGATAATAAATCGGTTCGTCATGAGTATCACATTCTCGAAACTTTTGAAGCGGGCTTAGTGCTAACTGGCAGTGAAGTTAAATCTATTCGAGATCGCAGCATTCAATTAAAAGATTCTTACGTTGCATTTAAAGGCCATGAGGCCTTTTTACAAAACGCACATATCAGCGAATATAAATCGAGTAGTTATAATAATCATCAGCCCGAGAGACTGCGTAAGTTATTACTTAATCGTAGCGAGCTCCAAGAAATTTACGATGCCTTACGCGAAAAAGGTCTGACTTGCGTTGCTACTAAAGTCTATTTTAAAAAAGGCCGAGTTAAGCTTGAAATCGCCCTCGTTAAGGGTAAAAAACTACACGACAAACGCGAGGCCATTAAAAAACGCGACGTCGACAATCAACTTCGTAGAACCAAACAACACTCTAGATAATGTTTGTCATTTAATACAGACTGGCTAGAATAAAACTATGAAACACATACTTTTATTCTTATTAGCTTTTGTACTTTTCACGTCTTGCCAAATCGGCTCTAAAAGAAGTTATGAGTCTAGTGCTCCCTTAGTAGACCCTAAGTACAGCATTGCTAAAGACCGCGAAGAGCTCGACCAACTGAGAGAGTCTTTGCCGCCAGAAATAAAAAAGAAAAACGATGAAAAAGCTCTTATGGCCGAACTCATGGGCGAAGTAAAATATGCTCCAGAAGTGGTGCGCGAAAAGTTTAGTAACTTAGTACGAAAAAAAAGAGAACTATTTAATAAAGATATGACTAAAATTCGCGAAGATTTTACAAAAAATGAAAAAAAAGAACGCGATGAATTTTATAAAAATTTAGAAGACGAACGCGAAGAT
>JBEBIK010000497.1:0-1539 GCA_040080445.1 Pseudobdellovibrio sp. | reverse complement strand
TATTAAATTTATGGACAGTGGTTTAGGCATAGACGATGAAATATTAAAAAAAATATTTCAACCATTTTACACTACGAAGGGCGTTGGAAAAGGAACGGGTCTGGGCTTAAGTATTTCAGAGGGTATCGTTAAAGAGCACTCTGGCCAATTGTTTTATGATAAAAATAGTAAAAACACATGTTTTGTAATTAGGCTGCCAGTTGGATCGCATGAAGTTTAACGAAATTAATATTTTAATAGTAGAAGATGATGGCGATCTAAGAGAGATCTTATCAATTTTTGTAAAAAAAATTGGTCTAAATGTTTTTTCAGTAGCTAATGGCAAAGAAGCTTTAGACTGCCTTAAAGAAAATAAAATTGATTTAGTTTTTTCAGATATTCAAATGCCTATAATGAGTGGCATTGATTTATTAAAAGCAATTAAATCAGATTCTGAGAATAAAACATTAGTTCTGCTAACAACTGGCCACGCTATCTTTACCCAAAAAGATGTAATCGAGATGGGCGCGTTAGGCTTAGTTAGTAAGCCATTTTCATTTGATTTATTTAGCGACTTAATTAAAGAAATTATTAATAAAAACTTTAATAAGTAAATTATTTAGACATATTTTTTAAAGTCTTCCAAGCTTTCAAATAAGAGAAAGCTTGGTAAGCCTGATAGTCCGTTTTAAATAATTTTTCTTTATCATTCAACTCAGCTTCTTTTTTGCTTCCGATATCTTTCCACCAAGCCACAGTATTTTTTTCCATAGCTCCAGATTTACCTTTTTCAGCTTGTTTTTCTTTGTCGCCCTTTAAGTGACCTGCGATATCTTTTTCGCGGTAGGCCTGATTTTTAATAATCGCTTTTGAGAATGCTTCTGCATCCACGTCTTCAATTTGAATATCGGGTTTAATACCTTCAGACTGAATCGAAACACCACTTGGCGTGTAATAGCGAGCTACAGTTAGTTTTAATCCGCTACCATCACCTAATTTAATTGCGGACTGCACAGATCCCTTACCAAAACTTCTTTCGCCTACTATAACTGCGCGTTTATTGTCTTGAAGTGCTCCGGCCACAATTTCACTGGCGCTGGCAGAGTATTCATTCATGAGCACTACGATGGGTACATCACTGAATGGCGCTTTCTTAGTTGCATAAGAAATTTCTTTATTTTTTGGGTCGCGTCCGATGGTGCTCACGATCACACCTTCTTTTATAAATAAATCACTTACGCGAATGGCTTGCTCAAGTAAACCACCAGGGTTTCTTCTTAAGTCGATCAATACGCCTTCAATGTTTCCATTATTTTTTGATTTAAAATCTGTAAGAACTTTTTCTAAATCAGCTCCGGTATTTTCGATGAAGCTCGTAATTTTAATATAAATATAACCATCATCAAGTGGAGTTGATTTAATTGACTTAATTTTTACACGGCCGCGAGTGATTACGATATCGAGAGGTTTATCAGAACCTTCACGCACAATAGATAACGTAATTTTAGCGCCATCTTTACCTTTAAGTGCGGTTGAGGCATCAACTAAGCTAAAACCCTT